>JAIOOZ010000362.1 GCA_021414185.1 Betaproteobacteria bacterium | reverse complement strand
TGGCCGCACCTTCCTGGCTGCCGGCCTCGTTGATGAAGCGAAGGTCGAAGCGCGCCGCATGATTGCGGCGTTAAAGCCGTTTATCGAACGCGGCGTGCCGGTGGTTGGACTTGAGCCGGCGTGCCTCTTGGGCCTGCGCGACGAATTCGTCTCCATGCTGCCGGGCGCAGACAGCGCCGCCCTTGCGCTGAACGCTATGCTGTTTGAGGAATTCCTTGCGCGCGAACAGGACGCCGGACGGCTCAAACTCGCCCTCAAGGCGTTGCCGCAGAAAAAAGCGCTGGTACATGGCCACTGTCACCAGAAAGCGTTCGACGTGATGCCGTCGGTGCAAAAGGCGCTGAAGCTTGTGCCGGGGCTGGAAGTGGAGGTCATCGAATCGAGTTGCTGCGGCATGGCGGGCAGTTTTGGCTATGAAGCCGGGCACTATGATGTATCTATGAAAATGGCCGAGGCGAGCCTGTTGCCTAAAGTCCGCGCGGCTGCCGCCGACACGCTGATCGTCGCCGACGGGACTAGCTGCCGCCACCAGATCCACGACGGTACGCAGCGCGATGCGCTGCACGTCGCGCGCGTGCTGGAACGGGCGCTCGCGTGAGGCGAGGGGCGAAAGGCGAGAGGTGAGAGGCGCTTTTCTTGACTCAAGCGCTTGACAGTCCCGCAGGTAGTCAATAGCCTGCGCAAACTTTGCCCTGAAGAAGGCCGCGCCCATGAGCGCAGTGCTGCAATCCCCCGGAGGAGCCGACGCGAGTCCTGCCGCCAACCCATGGCTGCTGGAGGTCGAGGATCTGCACGTCCACTTCGTGACCACGCGCGGCGTGGTGCGCGCGGTCGAAGGCATCTCCTATAAGGTCAAAGCCGGCGAAGTCGTCGCCCTCGTCGGCGAATCTGGCTGCGGCAAATCCGTTTCGTCGCTCGCCATCATGCGGCTGCTGGCCAAGCCGGCGGGCCGTATCGTCGGCGGCCGCGTCTTGTTCCAGGGGCGCGATCTTCTCAAGCTTACCGAAGACGAAATGCGCGAGATTCGCGGCCGCGATATCGCGATGATCTTCCAGGAGCCGATGACGTCGCTGAACCCGGTGCTGACCATCGGGTTCCAGATCATGGAACCGCTGATGATCCATCTCGGCATGGACGAAACGGCGGCGCGCGCCCGCGCGCTCGACCTGCTGAAGATGGTCGGTATTCCCGACCCCGACCGCCGGCTTGACCAGTATCCGCACCAGTTTTCGGGCGGCATGCGCCAGCGCGTGATGATAGCGATAGGGCTTTCGTGCAATCCGAAACTGCTGATCGCGGACGAGCCGACCACCGCGCTCGACGTGACCATACAGGCGCAGATCCTGAAGCTGATGAAAGACCTGTCGCGCGAACTGGGGATAGCGCTCGTCATCATCACGCACAACCTTGGGGTGGTCGCGCGTTACGCGGACCGCGTCAACGTCATGTATTCCGCGCGCATCGCCGAGCAGGGAGCGGCACGCGAAATTTTCCGCAAACCTTTGCATCCGTATACGGCGGGGCTGTTGCGCTCGGTGCCGCGGCTCGATCAGCCGCGCGGGCGCAAGCTTGAAACCATCGACGGCATGCCGCCGAATTTGCTGGATCCTCCGGTCGGTTGCCGCTTCGCACAACGCTGCCCCGCGCAGCTTTTGGCCTGCACTGCCGCCGCGCCACCGTTGCTCGAGGTCGAGTCCGCGCACTGGACGGCGTGCGTGCGCGGCGCGGAAATGGCAAAAGTCGGCGCGGTTGGCCTCGGCCTGCAAAGTGCGAACCCGCAGCCGCCGGCTCCCAAACTTATTGCTGACGGCGAACCGCTGTTAAGAGTGCGCGATTTGCGTACGTACTTTGCCGTAGGCGCGGGCATGCAGCTTTTGAAGAGCACGAAATCTGAAGTGCGCGCGGTCGATGGCTTGTCGTTCGAAATCCGGCGCGGCGAAACAGTGGGCCTGGTCGGCGAATCCGGTTGTGGCAAAACCACGGTCGGCCGCACGCTGCTGCGTCTCGAAACCCCGACGTCGGGGCAGATAATCTTCGACGGCGCGGATGTGACGCGCGCCGATGGCGATCAGCTGAAGCTCTACCGCCGCCAGGTGCAGGTAATATTCCAGGATCCGTACAGCTCGCTCAATCCGCGCATGACCATAGGCCAGATCATCGCGGAGCCGATGCTGGTTTACCGCCTGCAGCTCGACCGCAAAGCGGCGGACCGCAAGGTGGCGGAACTCCTCACGCAAGTCGGACTCTACGACTACATGGCCGAGCGTTACCCGCACGAGTTGTCTGGCGGCCAGCGCCAGCGTGTCGGTATCGCGCGCGCGCTGGCGATGCAGCCGTCGGTCATCGTGTGCGACGAGCCGGTGTCGGCGCTCGACGTCTCGATCCAGGCGCAGATCATGAATCTGCTCGAAGACCTGCAGCGCGAGTTCAAGCTCACCTACCTGTTCATCGCGCACGATCTTGCAGTGGTGCGTCATATCTCAGACCGCGTGATCGTGATGTATCTCGGCAAGGTGATGGAAATCGCCGACCGCGACGCGCTTTACAGCGACCCCCTGCATCCCTACACTAAGGCGCTGCTCGATGCGGTGCCGATTCCCGATCCGGCGCTCGAAGCGAAGCGCGAGTATCACGTGCTTTCCGGCGAAGTGCCGAGTCCGCTGAATCCGCCGCGCGGCTGCGTTTTTCACACACGCTGCCCGCTCGCAAGCGAGGAATGCAAGGCGGCAGTGCCGGAGCTGCGCGAAACAAAGCCCGGCCATTTTGCCGCGTGCATCAAATTGTAGTATTCAAATACGCTGGAGGAGAATCAAGATGAAGACGATACGTTTGCTGATGGGCTGCGCGGCGGCTTTGTTCGCGCTTACGTGCGCGGCCGCGGAAACACCGGTGTCCGGCGGCCTGCTCAAGTTCGCGGTCGGCGCCGAGCCGCCCAACTACGATTGCCACGCGCAGTCTTCGTTCGCATTCATCCACCCGGTGCGCCCGCATTATTCGACGCTGCTCAAGTTCGATACCGCGCAGTATCCGAAAATCGTCGGCGACGTCGCGGAGTCGTGGACGGTCGCCAAAGACGGCCTCACTTACACGTTCAAATTGAAAAAAGGCGTGAAGTTCCACGACGGCTCGATACTCTCATCGGAAGACATCAAGGCGACCTACGACCGCATCCGCAAGCCGCCAAAAGGCGTGCTGTCGCTGCGCGAAGAAGGGTACGCCGACATTGCTACGATCGACACGCCCGATCCGCTGACAGTGGTGTTCAAGCTGAAAAAGCCCAACGCTTCCATGTTGTCCAATTTCGCCAGCCCGTGGGACTGCATCTACAGCGCGGCGAAACTCAAAATCGATCCGAACTGGCCCGCGCGCAACATTATGGGTACCGGGCCGTTCACGTTCGTCGAGCACGTTGCCGGTTCGCACTGGAGCGGGCGCCGCTTCGATGGTTATTTCGAGAAAGGTAAACCTTATCTGAACGGTTTTCTGGCGCTGTTCATCGCCGGCGCGCCCATGGTCAATGCGCTTTCGGCAGGTGAAATCATGGCCGAGTTCCGCGGCCATTCGCCCGCCGACCGCGATCGTATCGTCAAAACGCTGGGCGACAAGGCGGTGGTGCAGGAGTCGCCGTGGGTATGCAGCCTGGTGGTGACGTTCAACACCCGCAAAAAACCGTTCGACGACCAGCGTGTCAGAAAAGCGCTGTCGCTCGGCATCGACCGCTGGGGCGGTGCGCAGGCGCTGCAGAAAATCGCGCTGGTGCGCCACGTCGGCGGCCTGCTGCGCCCGGGTTACGATCTGGCCACGCCGGAGGCCGAATTGCTGAAACTGCCCGGTTTCTCGAGAGACATCAACGCGTCGCGCGTCGAGGCAAAAAAGCTGCTGGCTGACGCCGGCCAGTCCAACCTTACGTTCACGCTGACCAACCGCAATGTGGCGATGCCGTACACGCCGGTGGGCGTATTCCTGATCGATCAGTGGCGCCAGCTCGGCGTCAACGTCAAGCACGAACAGCTCGAAACCAAGCTCTATCTCGCCGCGCAGCAAAAAGACAATGCGACATTCGATGCCGCGCTGGACTTCAACTGCGACTACATGGACGAGCCTAACCTGCAATTGCAGAAGTTTTTGTCGCATGACAAATCGGCGATCAACTATGCCGGGCAGACCGACCGCGTGCTCGACGACCTCTACGACAAGCAGTCGGGCGAACTCGACAAGAAGAAGCGCATCGCGCTGCTGCGCGAGTTCGAGAAGCGCGCGCTGGAGCAGTCGTACACGATCCCGACGATCTGGTGGCACCGCATCATCGTGCTCAACCAGAAACTCAAGGGCTGGCACATCACACCATCGCATTACGTCGGGCAGGACCTCGCCGACGTGTGGCTGCAGTAGCAGCCGCAAGACGAAAGGCGAGAGGCGAGAGGCGAGAGGCGCGAAAAGTCTTTCGTCCTCACGCCTAACGCCTCACTCAAAACATGCTTCGTTACCTGATCAATCGCGCGCTGCTGATGATACCGACGCTCCTGGGCGTCGCGATCCTCGTATTTTTCATGCTGCGCCTGATGCCGGGCGATCCGGTGCAGATGATGATGGACGGTGCGAACGTATCCAAGCAGGTCATCGAAGAAGAGCGCGCGCGGCTCGGCCTCGATCAGCCGATCTATATCCAGTTCGTGAAGTGGCTGGGCAGCGCGCTCACCGGCGATTTCGGCTATTCGATCTGGACCGGCAAGCCCGTCCTGCATGAGATTGCGATCCGGCTGGAGTTGTCGCTCGAAGTCGCGATACTCGCCACCATACTGGCGGTCGCATTGGCATTGCCGTTGGGCACGCTGTCCGCCGTATTCAAGGACAGCTGGATAGACCACACCATACGCGTGTTCTCGATTGCGGGGCTCGCGGTGCCATCGTTCTGGCTCGGCATGATCATCATACTGGGCCTCCTGACGATGTTCTCGTGGATCCCGCCCCTCACGTTCACGCCGTTCATGCAGGACCCGAAAGCCAACCTCCTGCAGCTCATCTGGCCGGCGCTCGCGGTGGGCTACCGTTATTCGGCAGTGTCGACGCGCATGATGCGTTCAAGCATCCTCGAAGTGCTGCAGGAGGACTATATCCGCACGGCGCGCGCCAAAGGTGTTTATGAGCGGCTGGTGATTTCGCGCCACGCACTGCGCAACGCGCTGCTGCCGGTGATCACCGTAATCGGCCTCGAGTTCGCATTCCTGATCGGCGGCCTGGTGGTGACCGAGCAGGTGTTCAATCTGAACGGTATCGGCAAATTGTTCGTGCAGGCAATTTCGCGCGGCGACTACACATTGTTGCAGGCGCTGGTGCTGCTGGTGTCGGTCGTGTTCGTATTGGTGAATTTCATCATCGACATGTTGTACGCGGTATTCGATCCGCGCATCCGCTACCGCTGACATGTCCGCTGTCACCGCCGTTCTTACTTACAAGCTGCCCGCGCGCCGCCATCCGGTCGTGCAGTTCATTCTGCACCAGCCGCTGGGTGCGGCCGGTCTCGTATCCATCGTCATCATGGCGCTCGCGGCTATTTTTGCGCCTTGGGTCACGCCGTACGATCCACTGGCGGTCGATTACGAAAGCATGCTCGCGGCGCCATCGTGGCAGCACTGGATGGGCACGGACTCGTTTGGCCGCGACGTGATGACGCGCGTCATCTACGGCGCTCGCACGGCGCTCGCCGTCGGCTTCCTGGCGTCTTTTGTCGGCTCCACCGCGGGTGCCGTAATCGGTGTGGTGTCGGCGTACTTCGGCGGCAAGATAGACATGATTATCCAGGGCGCGATGGACATCCTGCTGTCGTTTCCCATCATCGTGCTGGCGCTCACCGTGGTCGCCATGCTGGGCCAGAACCTGGTGTTCGGCGTTGACGTCAATCTCATCATCGCCATCAGCATTCCGATGGTGCCGCGGGTCGGCCGCGTGGTGCGCGCATCCGCGCTGGCGATCCGCGAACTGCCTTATATCGATGCGGCGCGCGCAGCGGGTTTTACCAATACGCGCATCATTTTCCGCCATATGGTGCCGAACGTGGTCGCACCTTATCTCATCATGCTGACTGCGTACGTCGCGCAAGCCATTCTGTCGGAGGCGTCGCTGTCGTTCCTCGGGCTCGGTGTGACCGAACCGACTGCGTCATGGGGCCTCATGCTGTCGGGCGCGGCGGCGGATTTTTACCAGCAGGCGCCGTGGATGATCATCTTCCCGGGCCTCGCGATCAGTCTCGCGGTATTCGCATTTAACCTGTTCGGTGACAGCCTGCGTGACTGGCTGGATCCAAAAATAAAGATTTGATCTGATGACAACCATCGAAGAATTACGCAGCAACACCAAGCTCCTGATGTTCGACCAGTACGGCACTGTCGTCGACATGCAGGGTGGATTGATCGAAGTGGCGACGCCTTTTCTCAAAAGCAAAGGCTGGAGCGGCCGGCCGGACGCGTTCGTCACGTGGTGGCGACGCACGCATTTCGAGAACTCGATGATAGACGCGCTGCTTGAGCGCGAGCACATTACCTACCGCCGCATCGGCGAAATCTCCGTCGATTACACGCTGGAACGCGCGGGCATCGCGCACACCGACGAAGAAGTCAGCTATCTCGTCGCGCAAATTGAAAAGCTAAAATGTTTTCCCGACGTGCCCGCCGGCATGGCGGTTCTGCACAAGCATTACAAGCTGGCAGTGCTGTCCAACGGCGACCCCGATATGCTGGAGGCCGCGCGGCCGTTCCACGGCATCGCGTTCGATCACATCATTTCGGTGGCGACCGCGAAGGCGTTCAAGCCGCACCGGGCCACGTACACGAAGGCGGCGGAAATTGTGGGTTTAGCGCCGGAGCAGATATTGTTTGTCGCGAACCACGCGTTCGACTGCATAGGCGCGAAAGCCGCCGGCATGCGCACCGCTTTCATCGACCGTCGCAAGCGGCCGTTCGGCAAATGGCCTTACCAGCCGGACGTAACGGTG
>JAIOOZ010000553.1 GCA_021414185.1 Betaproteobacteria bacterium | reverse complement strand
TGATCTCTGTGGCAAATGCTTTTTTTGAATTTATTGGTGTTACTCCGTGGCAAGTTGCTGTTTGGGAGGTGTGAGATGAGTTTTAGGCCAATACGTTGTTACGGCACGGCGCTTGCATTGCTGGCGGGAGCGCTCTTATGCGCGCCCGCATTCGCGCAGCCGTTTCCGAGCAAACCGATCCGGCTGGTCGTGCCGTATGCGCCGGGCGGCGTGGCCGACCTGATGAGCCGCATCCTCGCGCAAAGGCTCGGCACGCTCTACAACCAGCAGGTCATCGTCGATAACCGGGCGGGTTCGGGCGGACACATCGGAGCGGAATACACACTCAAGGCGCCGCCCGATGGCTACACCATCATGTTCGGTACTACCACGCACAACGCCGCGTATGCGATGTATTCGAAGCTGGCGTACGATCCGGCGAAGGACCTGCAGCCCGTAATACTCGTCGCCGAAATCCAGGGTGTGCTGGTTGTCCACCCGTCGCTGCCGACGCGCACGGTGAAGGAATTCCTGGCGCTGGCGAAGGCGCGGCCGGGCGAACTCAATTACGGTTCCGCGGGTGCCGGTTCGGCGACTCACATCGCCGCCGAGTTGTTCAAAGCGCTCGCCAAGGTGAACCTAACGCACATTCCCTATAAGGGCAGCGGTCCCGCGATGACCGACCTGATCGGCGGCCAGATCCAGTTGATGTTCGAGAACGTGCCAACCGCGCTGCCTTTCATCAAGGCCGGCAAGATACGCGCGCTGGGCGTGACAAGTAAACAGCGCGCATCGACTTTGCCCGACGTGCCGCCGATTGCGGATTCCGGCGTGCCGGGCTACGAAGCGGTGCCTTATTACACGATTTCAGTCTCGGCCAGGGTGCCGCACGATATCGTGGTCAAGCTCAACGCCGATCTCGATACCGTGCTGAAGCTCCCGGAGATGGCGCCGCGTTGGGCCGAGCTCGGCATCACTCCGCTGGGCGGTCCGCAGGAAGCGGCCATCAAGCGCAATGCAATCGAAACCGAAACGTGGACCAAGGTCATCAAGTCGGCCGGTATCAGGGCCGACTAAGGTCAAACAGGAGAAAGCAATGGCAACATCGAAATTCAACGCCGTCACGCTCGAAATGCTGTGGACGCGGCTGATATCCATCACCGACGAAGCCGCCGCAGCGCTGGTGCGCACTTCGTTTTCGACGGTGGTGCGCGAATCGAACGACTTCGCGTGCGTATTGACCGACGAACATGGACTCTCGCTCGCGCAGGCGACCGACAGCATTCCGTCTTTCATCGGTACCGTGCCGCGCACCATCGTGCACTTTCTCAAAGACTATCCGCCCAGCGAACTGACGCCCGGCGACATCCTGATCACCAACGATATCTGGCTCGGCACCGGACATCTGCCTGACATCACCGTCGCGAAACCGATATTTCACGGCAAGCGCATCGTCGGTTTTGCCGGCTCGGTCGCGCACTCGCCGGATATTGGTGGCCGCATACGCTCGCCCGATGCCCGCGACGTCTACGAGGAGGGGCTGCAGATTCCGATCATGAAGGCTTTGAACGCCGGCAAGATCGACCCCACGCTGGAGCGCATCATCCGCAAAAACGTACGCGTGCCCGACCAGGTGATGGGCGACCTTTACGCGCAATTCACGGCGCTCACGCTGATGGAACACCGCGTGATGTCACTGCTCAAAGAGCACAAGCTGAAATCGCTGGCTGAACTCGGACGCGAAATCCATGCGCGTTCGGAGAAGGCCATGCGCGCGGCCATCCGCAAGGTGCCGAACGGCGTGTACAAGCAGACCGCGTTGAGCGACGGCATCGCTGAGCCGATCAAGCTGGAAATGGAGCTGACGGTCAAGGACGATTCCATCGAAATCGATTTCGAAGGCACCGCGCCGCAGGTCATGCGCGCGATCAACGTCTGCATGGCTTACACGATTGCGTACACATCGTTTGGCGTGAAAGCCGTATTGGCGCCGCATATTCCGAACAACGAAGGGGTGTTGCGGCCGATCAAGATCAAGGCGCCATATGGCTCGATTGCGAACTCCAGGCCGCCCGCCGCAGGTGGGGCGCGCGCGCTGATCGGGCACTTCTTTCCAATGATGGTGATACAGGCGCTATCGCAGGCCCTGCCGGAGAAAGTGGTCGCAACTGTCGGTTCGCCGCTGTGGTGCATCAATGCAACCGGGCATCGCACGGATGGCTCGCCGTTCGCCAATATGTTCTTTACCAATGGCGGCTATGGCGCGGCACACGGACGCGACGGTGCGCATGTATTGTCGTGGCCCAGCAACGTTTCCTCGACACCGGTCGAAATGATCGAGCAACTTGTCCCGCTCAAAGTGCATTACCGGCGCTTTCGCACCGACAGCGGCGGCAACGGCGAATTCCGCGGCGGCAACGGCCAGGAGGTCTTGTTCGAAAGCCTCGCGCCGGGTCCGGTGACGGTGGCGTTTCTCGCCGAGCGCACGCGCCCCGAAACGGCACCGGCCGGCATCGCGGGCGGCGAGGCGGGTGCCTGCGGCGAACTCATCATCGACGGCAAGCCGGTCAATCCCAAGTCGCAGCACTACATAGAGCAGGGCGGCACGGTGTTGATACGCACGCCCGCAGGCGGCGGTTACGGGCGGGCCGCGAAACGCGAGCCGGCGCGCATTGCCGAAGACCGCAGCGAAGGTTTTGTGACCTGATTGAGCTGAGTTGTTAGTTGCACTATGTAAAGGATTCCCTCCCCCTAGACGGGGGAGGGCTAGGGTGGGGGTGGAATGCTGATTTTGGCGCAGTAGCTTTGCAGTTCACCCCCATCCCCGCCTTCCCCCCTCAAGGGGGAAGGAGTTAAAAACGAACTGGAACGAATTTCATGGCGGAATATGCATTAGGTTTGGATATCGGCGGCACTTTCACCGACATCGTGGTCTACGATCAGAGCGGTGCGGTGTCGTACAGCCACAAGGAACTCACGACGCCGGACGCGCCGTATCGCGGCGTGGTCGCCGGCATCAAGCGGCTGTTCGAGACGGAACGCCTTGCGTACCGCGACGTGACGCGCATGGTGCACGCGACGACGTTGTTCACCAACGCGCTGATCGAGCGCAAAGGCGCGCCGACCGGG
>JAIOOZ010000552.1 GCA_021414185.1 Betaproteobacteria bacterium | reverse complement strand
GACGACTTCAACAATCTGTTCCAGATCCTGAAGTAAGCGCCGCGCGCCGCCCGTGACGCGGCACTGGTTTAATATAATGCCTCCATGCAAGAGGCCCTTCTTGTTTAGAACTGTGATCGCCTTGCTGGCGTGCATCGCCGCGCTGCCGGCGGCGGGCGCGCAGCCTTTCCCGGTCGATGCGCGCGGCCTGCCGACGCTGGCGCCGCTGATCAGCCAGGTCACGCCGGCAGTGGTCAATATCTCGGTGCTGTCGCGCGCGGCGCAGGACAACAACCCGCTGCTGCGCGATCCGTTCTTCCGCCGCTTTTTCAACATTCCAGAACGCCCCAACCGCGAGGTGGCGGCCGGCTCCGGCGTCATCATCGAAGCGCAGCAGGGCATAGTGCTGACCAACTACCACGTCATCAAGGACGCGCTGCAGGTGCGCGTCACGCTGAAAGACCGGCGCCAGATCCCGGCCACGCTGGTCGGCGCCGATCCCGCCACCGATATCGCGGTGCTGAAAATCGACGCGCCAAACCTCACCGCCCTGAAGCTCGGCGATTCCGATCAATTAAGCGTCGGCGATTTCGTGGTCGCCATCGGCAACCCTTTTGGCATCGGCCAGACGGTGACTTCAGGCATCGTCAGTGCACTCGGGCGCACCGGGCTCAACGTCGAGGGCTACGAAGACTTCATCCAGACCGACGCCTCGATCAATCCCGGCAACTCGGGCGGCGCGCTGATCAACCTGCGCGGCGAGCTGATCGGCATCAACACCGCCATCATCGGCCCGTCGGGCGGCAACGTCGGCATCGGTTTCGCGGTGCCGGTCAACATCGCGCGCGCGGTGGTGAACCAGATCACGCGGTTTGGCGAAGTGCGGCGCGGCCGCTTCGGCGTCGATATTGAAGACCTGACGCCCGACTCCGCGGCGAAACTCAATACACCGACGACCGAAGGCGCGATCATCAGCAACGTGCAGGCCGATTCGCCGGCGGAAAAAGCCGGGCTGCGCCGCGGCGACGTCGTGCTCGGTTTCAACGGCCGCCCGGTAAAAAGCGGCCCCGATTTTCGCAACCGGCTTGCCCTCACGCCGATCGACGAGGAAATCGAGCTTTCGGTGTGGCGCGACGGGCGGCAGCAAAGCATGCGCGGACGGATCGCCGCGCCGGCGCCGAACACCATCATCGAAGGCCAGGCCGTCGCGCAACTGGCCGGTCTCAAGATCGCCAACCTCGAACGCGGCAGCCCGCAGTTCGGACGCATCGAAGGCGTGCTGGTGGTGGCAGTGGAAAACGGGAGTGCAGCGGCGAGCTTCGGCCTGCGCGGCGGCGACGTCATCGCCGCGATCAACCGCCAGCGCGTGCGCAATATCAATGAATTCGTCGCCGCGCTGCGCGGCGCCGAGCGCGGCTTTACAATGACGGTGGTGCGCGGCGATTTCGTCCTGACATTCACGCTGCGCTAGCAGGCGGCAACCATTACCCGAGGGGAGAAGCAGCACATGGAAATCAAAGTCAACGGCCTCAAAGTCAATTACGAAATCGCCGGCAACGGCCCGTGGGTGACGCTGTCGCACTCGCTCGCATGCGATCTGCACATGTGGGACGAGCAGATGGACGCGCTCACCAAAAAATACAAGGTGCTGCGCTATGACACGCGCGGCCACGGCAAACGCGAAGCGCCCGCCGGCGCATATACGCTCGACCAGCTCGCCGACTACGCGCATGGCCTGCTCGCGGCGCTCGGCATCAAGACAACCCATTGGGCCGGCCTGTCGATGGGCGGCATGATAGGCCAGACCTTCGAGCTCAAATACCCGGGCATCTTCAAAAGCATGGTGCTCGCCGACACCACCAGCAACTATCCCGCAG
>JAIOOZ010000551.1 GCA_021414185.1 Betaproteobacteria bacterium | reverse complement strand
AGTTCCGGCGGAAGCGCCGGCGGCCGCGGTTCACGCGTTGACCGAGGCGGCGGTTCTCGCCTGCGAAGTCGATCCGCTCGATCCGATGGAAAAAGCCATCGTCCAGTTCGGCGACGCCTGGCTCGGCGAGCGGCAGGTGCGCCATGCGGGTTGGGAACTGGTAAGGGAATATCCGTTGTCGGAGGACCTGCTCGCGCACACGCATGGCTGGTCTACCGGCGGCGATGCCAACCACACCGTAGCGACCAAGGGCGCGCCGGAGGCAGTCGCGCGCCTGTGCCGCCTGACACCCGCAGCATTGGAGGCGATGCATGCCGCGCTCGCGCAAATGGCCGCGCGCGGGCTGCGTGTGCTCGGTGTGGCGCGCGGCACCCTGCGCGATGCGCAGTGGCCGCTGTCCCCGCACGCCATCGAATTCACATGGTTGGGACTCATCGGCCTCGAAGATCCCGTACGCCCGACGGTGGCTGCGGCTGTCCGTGAATGCCGCGAGGCCGGTATTCGCGTGGTCATGATCACTGGTGATTTTCCGGCAACGGCGCTCGCGATCGCCGCGCAGGCGGGTATTCCGACTGCGGACGGCGCCGTCACCGGCGCTGAAATCGAAGCCATGGACGCCGCCGCGTTGGGCAAGCGTATTCAAGCGGCGACCATATTCGCGCGTGTTACCCCGGTGCAGAAACTGCGCCTGATCGAGACGTTCAAGGCGGCGGGCGAGGTCGTCGCCATGACCGGCGACGGTGTGAACGATGCGCCGGCGTTGAAGGCCGCGCATATCGGCATCGCAATGGGTGGACGCGGCACCGACGTCGCGCGCGAAGCGGCGTCCCTCGTGTTAATCCACGATGATTTCGACTCGATCGTCAGTGCCGTGCGGTTGGGCCGCCGTATCTACCACAACATCCGCAACGCCATGCGCTATCTGCTCGCGGTGCACGTGCCGACGGCCGGCATGGCGTTTTTGCCCCTGTTGTTCGGCTGGCCCGTCGCGTTTTTTCCATTGCACGTGGTGTTCATCGAATTCGTCATCGACCCCGCGTGCTCGGTGGCCTTCGAGGCGGAACCGGCCGACGCAATGAGCATGCGCGTGCCGCCGCGCGCGCCCGATGCGCAGCTATTCGATCTGCCGACGCTGGCAGTCAGCCTGCTGCAGGGCCTTGGCGTGTTCGCGGCGGTCGCATTGTTGTACGGTCACGCGCTGCTGCAAGGCGAGGGTGAAACCGCCGCGCGCACGCTCGCTTTCATGACTATTATCCTGGGCAATCTGGCGCTCATTCTGACCAACCGTTCCGACACGCGTTCGGTGGCGCACACGGTCGCAGCGCCGAACCCGGCTCTGTGGTGGGTTATTGGTGCTGCGCTTGCGGCGCTCTGTACGGTGCTCGCGGTGCCCGCGTTAAGAAGCCTGTTCCGTCTGGCCGCACCTTCATTTTCCGATGTGGCGTTGAGCGTGGTTGCCGCAGTGGCCAGCGTTCTTTGGTTCGAACTCTACAAATTGCTGCGCGCTCGGCGCAAGGCGCATTGACGTGCCCGTAAAATTGCATTCGCAGGAATCGGCTGGAGGTTGCGGTGGCGCAGTCCGCGGCTGAGCCTGCCTGGTGGTGCAACCCGGCGCCGGCGACGCCCGCCGGCGGATCGACACGACGCGAAGCCGCGGCACCGCGATGCCAGAAACGACCCGCTTTTGATTTGGATCAAGTGCCAGCCGGACCGTCCCACTACACTTGAATCGTCGCATTCGGCTGCACCGCATGGAAACAAGCGTTTAAATCCACTGAAGGAGACTGACATGAATTGGGATCGGATCGAAAACGACTGGCAACAGGTCAAACACAAGGTCAAAGCACAGTGGAACAAGTTGACCGACCATCACCTGGAAAAAATCTCCGGCAAGCGCGAGCATCTGGTTGCCAATGTCCAGGAATGCTACGGTGTCCAAAAAGCCGAAGCCGAAAGCCAGGTAAAAGCGTGGGAAAACAGCGGCCACGACGTATTTGCCGAGACCGCAGCCGAGGTCAAGAAGCACGTCGGTATCGCCCGACAGTAACAGACGCAGGAATCGTCACGCTGCGTTCCCGTGGTAGCCTCACCCCGGGCATTCAGTGACATGAAGGGACGGCACGATGGCAGCCATTGGGAATGATCGCGCCTGGTGGCTGAAGCCGTTACCTGAGATCGAGGCCGGAATGGCGGCAACCGCCGGCGGCCTGTCAAACCGTGAGGCAGGCGCACGTTTGGCGCGTTACGGGCCAAACCAGTTTTGTGACAGCGCGCATCAGTCCGTGTTGCTGCAATTTGCCGCGCGCTTTAAAAATCCGCTCGTCATCATATTGCTGGTTGCCAGTGCGATTTCCGCGTTGACGGGCGAAGTCGCCAACTTCCTCATCATCAGCTTCATTGTCCTTCTGAGCGTCACGCTGGATTTCGTCCAAGAGTACCGCGCCGGCAAGGCCGCGGAAAAACTGCGTCTGGCCGTGTCGTTGCGCACTGTCGTGATGCGCGGCGGCAAGCATTGCGACGTGCCGGTCGCCGACGTGGTCCCCGGCGACATCGTATTGCTTCGCGCGGGCGACATGGTCCCCGCCGACGGCGTGGTTCTCGAAGCGCGCGATTTTTTCGTCAAGCAGGCCTTGCTCACGGGCGAATCGTACCCGGTCGAAAAGAAACCCGGCGCGCCGTCCGCAGACGCAACCGAGCTGCAGGATGCGGCCAACGCCGTGTTCGCGGGCACATCCGTCATCAGCGGCAGCGCGCGTGCAGTGATTGTCAAAACGGGAACCGCGACCGCGCTCGGCGCGATTGCCGACAGCATCAGCCGGGAGCCGCCGCCGACGGCCTTCGAGATCGGCACGCGCCGTTTCGGCATACTGATCATGCGTCTTACGGTACTGCTGGTGCTGTTTGTGTTGCTCGTGAACGCGATGTTCCACAAGCCGTGGCTGGATTCCTTTCTGTTCGCCGTGGCGCTCGCGGTCGGCCTGACGCCGGAGTTGCTGCCGATGGTGGTGTCGGTCACGCTGTCGCGCGGGGCGCTGCGCATGGCGGAGAAGCGCGTCATCGTCAAACGGCTTGCCGCCATCCAGAACCTCGGGTCGATGGACGTACTGTGCACCGACAAGACCGGCACTTTGACCGAGGCGAAGATCCACCTGGAGCAGCACGTCGATGCGCAGGGCAAACCCAGCGAGCGGGTGCTGGAGCTCGCGTACCTCAACAGTTATTTCGAAACCGGGTTGAAGAGTCCGCTCGACGAAGCGATCCTCGACCACCAGAACATCGACGTCAGTGCGTGGAAAAAAATCGACGAAGTGCCGTTCGATTTCGAGCGCCGCCGCGTGTCCGTGCTTTTGGACAACGGCAAGACCCGGTTGTTGGCGGTGAAAGGCGCGCCGGACGACATCCTTGGCCTTTGCACATTGTGCGAGGAAGGGGGGCCGGACCAGCAGTGCGCCATGGACGAGGCGACGTTGGCGCGGCTGCGCGCGCAGCATCACGCGCTGGAGAGCGAGGGCTTTCGCGTGCTGGGCATCGCGTGGCGGCACGTGCCGCTGGACCATCCGCACGCGGTGATCAGCGACGAAACCGAGCTTGTGTTTGCGGGGTTTGCGGCCTTCCTTGATCCGCCCAAAGCCAGCGCCGGCGCCGCACTCGCCGCGCTCTCCGCCAGCGGCGTCGCCATCAAGATCGTTTCCGGCGACAGCGAACTGGTCACGCAGCATATCTGCGCGCAGTTGAACATTCCGGTGACGGGCATTGTCACCGGCAAGGAAATTGCGCAGATGGACGACTATGCGCTGCGTGCCAGGGTGGAAGCGGCCAACCTGTTCTGCCGGGTCAATCCGGCGCAGAAGGACCGCGTGATCCTCGCGCTGAAGGCACGCGGCCACGTCGTCGGTTATCTGGGCGATGGCATCAACGACGCGCCTTCGCTCCATTCCGCGGACGTCGGCATATCGGTCGAATCAGCCGTGGACGTGGCCAAGGAGGCGGCGGACATCATCCTGCTCGAGCAGGACCTGCAGGTCCTGCACCAGGGCGTGCTGGAAGGCCGGCGCACTTTCGCCAACATCATGAAGTACATCATGATGGGCACCAGTTCCAACTTCGGCAATATGTTCAGCATGGC
>JAIOOZ010000550.1 GCA_021414185.1 Betaproteobacteria bacterium | reverse complement strand
CGCGAGCACTTCCTCGACGTGATGTACGAGCTGACCCAATACCGCACCGATCCGGACCTGTCGGAACTCCTCGTCAACAGCGGCCTCGATACCATGGCGTGGCTGCGGACCCAGGGCGCGAAGTTCATCCTAAACCACGGTCGGCAGTCGGGCATGATCAACGGCAAGCGCGTCTACTTCGGCAACATGCCGATCGAAGTCAACGGCGGTGGCGCCGGGCTGGTGGACTACCTCGACGCGACGGCGAAGAAAAAAGGCATCGAGATTCTCTACGACACCCGCGTGGGTTCGCTCATGCAGGAGAACGGCGCCGTCTGCGGCGTGCACGCCGAGCAGAAAGGCAAAGCGGTGGACTTCCGCGCCAAGTCGGTGGTGCTTGCCTGCGGCGGCTTCGAAGCCAACCCGGAGATGCGCGCGCGCTACCTCGGGCCCGGCTGGGATCTCTGCAAGGTGCGCGGCAGCCGCTTCAACATGGGCGACGGCCTCAAAATGGCCCTCGACATCGGCGCGGCGCCGTACGGCAACTGGTCGGGCTGCCACGCCACCGGCTGGGACCGTTACGCGCCCGAGTTCGGCGACGTCAGCGTCGGCGACCAGTTCCAGAAGCACAGCTATATCTTCGGCCTGCTGATCAATGCCGAAGGCAAGCGCTTCGTCGACGAAGGCTACGATTTCCACTCCTTCACCTACGCCAAGTACGGCGGCGAGGTGCTGAAGCAGCCCAGCCAGTTCGCCTGGCAGGTGTTCGATTCCAAGGTCACCAAGCTGCTGCGCTCCGAGTACCGCATCAAGATGATGACCAAAGTCTCGGCCAACACGCTGGAAGAGCTCGCCACCAAGCTCGAAGGTGTAAACCCGGACGGCTTCCTGAAGACGGTGCGCGAGTACAACGCCGCGGTGAAAAAAGACGTGCCCTTCAACCACACGATCAAGGACGGCAAAGGCACCGCCGGTATCGAGCCGCCGAAGTCGAACTGGGCGCAGGCGCTCGACACGCCGCCGTACGACGCCTACTCGACGACCTGCGGCATCACGTTCACCTTCGGCGGGCTGCGCATCGACAAGGAAACCGGGCAGGTCATCAACGTGCACTTCAACCCGATCCGCGGCCTTTTTTGCGCGGGCGAGATGGTCGGCGGGCTGTTCTACTTCAATTACGCGAGCGGCACGGGCCTCGTATCCGGTGCGGTGTTCGGCCGCATGGCGGGACGCAGCGCGGCGCTGGCGGCGAAAGCCTCTTAAAGCTTTTAGCCACAGAGGGCACAGAGAACACAGAGTAAGTTCAAAGACAAATCAGGACGAGACCCGAAAAATACTGCCTTGTCGGGTTTTCTCTGTACCCCTCAAGGGGGTATTAAAAAGAATGTCCTCTGTGTCCTCTGTGGTTATCGTTTTTTTGAATTAATCCTGGAAAAATAAATGAGCCACGAAGCTTCAGACGACAACCAATACACCCGCGGCATTGCCGAATTCGTTTCCACGCTGCGCTACGAAGACATTCCGGCGAACGTGCTCACGCGCATCAAGCTGCTGATGCTCGATTCGCTCGGCTGCGCGCTCTACGGCGCCGACCTCGAATGGACGCGCATCAT
>JAIOOZ010000361.1 GCA_021414185.1 Betaproteobacteria bacterium | reverse complement strand
GGCGTGACCCTGGAGCGCGGCCCCGCGCCGGTCGCCGTCTACGGCCTCGATGGCGCCAAACCTGCGACCGTTGCCGCGCAGGAACTGAAAAGCATGCTGGATGCAAAGCAGGCCGAAGTCGCCGATCTCGCGAGCACCCTGCGCTATCCCGAAGGGCATATCCCCGGTGCATGGCAGGTCGTGCGTTCGCGCCTGAGTGAGAACCTGAAGGTGATTCCGGGCGACGGCCTGATCGTTTTTACCGCTGCCGACGAACGGCTAGCCTTGCTCGCGGCGATAGATGCGGCACAACTGACTTCGCGTCCGGTCAAAGTGCTGCAGGGCGGCAGCGGCAGCTGGAAGAAAAACGGTTATCCGCTCGAGAAGGGTCTGACGCGCCCGACCGGTCCGGAGGACGATGTGCGTTACCGCGCGATGGATCACCGCGCCAATGTCGAATCGGAGATCCAGAAATACCTGAGCTGGGAAGTCGATCTCGTCAACGCGACAGAAACCGATACCGATTTCGGGTTCCGTCGCTTCGCCTGAGATCAAAGCGCGTCCGGAGTGGAAGCTCCGGACATGCCCGCCCGTCTATCAGGCCGCCGCGTCGGCGCCGAGCACGCTTTCGGACACGTACTTCTTCAGCCAGCGCTTGCGCGTGATCAGGCCTTCCTGCCAGACCGCTTCGATGTTCGGCACCGTCGATGCCTTGACCGCGGGTGCGGCCAGCAAGGCATCGCGCCATGCCGTCAGGTGCGGAAGCTGGGGTTGCAGGCGGAACAAGTGCTGCGTGTCGGTGCAACTACTGCATCTGCAGATTCGACGCCTTTACGACCGCGGCCCACTTCTTTGCCTCGATTGCCATCACGGCGCGAAACTCGTCAGGGGTGCTGGATAGCGGCTCCGCGCCGTCTCTCGCCAGCGCTTCCACGAAGTCCGGTTGAGTCAGCACGCGGGATACGGCCTGGCGCAATGCCGAGACTATGGCGTCGGCAGCGCCCGCGGGCAGCAGTACGCCATAACGCAAGGTGCTTTCATAGCCGGGCAACCCGCTTTCCGCCATGGTCGCAATTTCCGGAACGACCTTGGAGCGCTCGCTGCTGGTGACGGCAAGGGCGCGCAGACGGCCGCCGCTCTTTATGTGCGGCACCGCCGGCGGCAGCGTACTGAACAGCGTGGCGGTCTCTCCGGATATCCCGGCCGTCAGGGCAATGCCCGTGCCTTTGTACGGCACATGCGTCAGATCGACACCGGCCATCATCTTGAAAAGCTCCGCCGACAAGTGCGTCCCCGTCCCGCTCCCGCCCGATGCGTACGTGATCTGTCCCGGCCTGCGCTTGGCGAGCGCCACGAGTTCCTTCACGGATTTGACGGGAAGCGACGGATTGGTCACCAGCACCAATGGCGATATCGCGACCAGGCTTACCGGCGAGAAATCCCGCACGGGGTCGTAGGGCACTTTGGCGTAGAGCGCGGGATTGATCGCGAGCGTCCCGGTGTGGCCCATCAGCAGCGTGTAGCCGTCAGGCGCCGCCTTCGCGACGAGATCTGTGCCGATGATTCCGCCCGCCCCCGCTCGGTTGTCGACCGCGACCTGCTGTCCCAAAGCCTGCGTCAGCTTGCCGGCAACGACGCGCGCAAAAAAGTCTGTCCCCCCGCCCGGCGAAAACGGCACGACCAAGCGTATGGTTCTGCTCGGATAATTCTGCGCGGCAGCGCTGAATGCGCAGAGTGCAAACAACGACATTGCGATCACGTGCCGACATACGGCTTTTGAACCGATTGAGGTCATTTGATTTCCGAATCTGGGTTGACGCCATGTCGGGCGCTTTAAGCGGGACAGCTTTTTTCCCGAAGTATAAGTGTAAAATAAGCTGTGACCAAGCTGATTGCGCGCCAGCGCAAGGTTCCAGGTTGCGTCGCTCGAGGGGACCATACATGACTGCATCGAGTACGAATGCCGGGCAGAAGCATTTCGCTGAACTTGAAATCGTGCCTAATGCGGCGGTCGTCGGCGCGCGGGTCAATTGCGGCAGCGTGACGCAATTGTCCGACGCGGGAATCGACGCCATCCGGCAGGCGCTGCTCGATCATTGCGTGCTGGTGCTGCCGGCGCAGAATATTACCGACCCGGAGCTGATCGCGTTCGGCAAGCGGATAGGCGAGCTCGATTTCGCGCCTTTCACGACCACGGACAAGAAACGCGAGCACGAGGAGATCATCATCGTCTCCAACGTGAAAGAGGGCGGCATTCCCATCGGCGTGCTGGGCGATGCGGAGGTCAACTGGCATTCCGACAATTCCTATCGCGACGCGCCTTTGAGCTACAGCCTGCTGCACGCGCTCGAATGCCCGACGACGCAGGGCGAGACCGGCTTCGCGAACATGTACATGGCCTACGAGACGCTGCCGGCGGACGTGCGCTCGAGAATCAAGCCTTTCATGATCAAGCACGATCTCACCTACCTGAGCGACGGCTCGCTGCGCCGCGGCTACCAGCACGCGACCGATCCAATCCTGGTGCCGGGCCCCTGGCACCCGGTCGTGAGGACGCATCCCGCGAGCGGCTATAACGCGCTGTACCTCGGCCGGCGGCGAAACGCCTATATATGCGGACTGGAACTCGCGGAGTCCGAAGCGCTGCTCGACATGCTATGGGCGCATGCCAGCCAGGAAAAGTTTACCTGGCACCATAGCTGGACGCCGGGCGACATTCTCATCTGGGATAACCGCTGCCTCATGCATCACCGCAATCCTTTCGATCCGGGGCGGCGGCGCATCATGCACCGTTTGCAGTTCCGCGGTGAACGGCCCTGCCACGATCCGCGCGCAGCGAACAAAGGCTCTCACCCGCGAAGCGGCGCGGCGGCCTAGCTCTGGATTTCGAAAGTCAGTAGCGACGAGAGTTCGCGGATATCCGGCAGGCTTTCGATCGCCTGAACCAGCGCCAGTACCCGTTCCGTCTGTTCCGGCTTTAAGAGCTCCCTCGCACAATCGCGGTACTTCTCGACGATCATGTCGAAAGTCATCGGATTGTCGCGATCGCCGCGCGCCGCACCGGTACTGGCGTCGAGCGTGGTCCCGTCCCGCAGATGCAATCGCACCACACATGGCAGCATCGTGCCGGCATCCCACTCGCTTTTGCCGCCTGGATGAATCACCGATACGCGCGCTGCCAATGCCTGCACCCGAGCGTCGCCGACGCGGGCGTCGGTAAACTGGCCTATTCCCGCACGGCCATCCAATACCGCCACCGCGATGCAATACGGCAGGCAAAATTTCGCTTCAAGTGCGGTACGCGCGACAGGATATGTCATCACCTTCGACACGTGCGCACCCACTTCGCACTCGACGCTTTCAACCTGGTCCGGGCTTACGTTATGCGTACGCATGAGCGGGAGCAAAGCATCGAGTGGCCGGTGCGCCCAGCGGCAGCAGGGATACGGCTTGATGCGGATTTCCTTTGCGATCAGGTTCCAAGGGGCGCCGAAAGTTTCGGCGATATTCCGCTCGTCGAATTCGCCGGCGCCCGCGAAAACCCGCAACACGCCGATTTCTCCGTCGAAAGCATCGGGTGCGCTGCTCAAGCCCTCGCGCGCCAGCGTGGCGGCAATTATGCCGTTCGCCGACGCCATTCCGGCATGCAAAGGCTTGGTCATGGTGCCGAGGTTTTTCCGGAGACCGCCCGCTTCTGATGCAGCGATGCCAAAAGCCGCGCGCGTCTGCGGCACATCGAGCTTCAAGAGTTTTGCCGCAGCCGCGGTGGCTCCGAACGTGCCGAATACAGTATTCGAATGCCAGCCCTGCGCGGCATGCTTGGTCGAGACTCCGTTTTGGAGCTTGGCCTGCACTTCAATCCCCGCGACATAGGCTTCGAGCACGCGCTGACCGGCTACCTTCTCTGCTTCGCCCAAAGCAAGCAGGACCGGCAGCAGCGGCAAAGGAGGATCGAAGTCCAGCGCGTGGCCGATCGTGCCATTGGCGCGCGCGGCCGCCGCGGGTGAAGTCTTGAAAGCGCCGCCTATCACACCAGCCAGCGGAGCGCCGCCTTGCGCGCGAGTCCAGCGCGTAATTACCTGCGCCGCATCACTACGCGTGCCGGCAATCGCCGCGCCTAACGCATCGACGATTCCGCCCTTCGCGATTTCACGCGCTTTTTCTGGAACATCTTTCAATTCGAGATCGACGACAAACCGCGCGATCTTTTCGGTTGTGCTCATGCTTTATCGCCGATCACAGCGGCTGTCACGCGGCCGCATCCGCCCCCAGTACGCTTTCGGACACGTACTTCTTGAGCCAGCGTTTGCGCGTGATGAGCCCTTCCTGCCATACCGCTTCGATGTTCGGCACCGTCGATGCCTTGACCGCGGGTGCGGCCAGCAGGGCGTCGCGCCATGCCGTCAGGTGCGGAAATTTTTCGAGGATGCCGAGCGGCTTGATACGGTCCATGAATGTGTAGCGCTGCAGGAAAGGCGCGTAAGCCGCATCGACGAGCGAAAACTTCGGCCCATTGAAAAACGGCCCGGCATTGCCGCGCTTGGCCAGCGCATCGTTCAGTTTCGAGAACGGCTCGGTCATTTTTGCGGACCGCGCGGCGAACTCCTCTTCCGAGTCTGAGTAGGCGGTGTTCGAAATCGCGCTCGCAAACGTGCTCACGTAATCCGTCCATGCGCGGTTGCGCGCCCGCGCGAGCGGGTCCTCCGGATGCAGGCGCGGCTCCACGGTCTCTTCGAGATACTCCGCGATCGCGTTGGATTCGAACAGCGCTTCCTTGTCGTTCACCAGCAGGACCGGCACTTTGGAGTGCGGGGATACCGCGAGGAACCAGTCGGGGCGCTTGTTGCGGTCGATATAGGTGATGTCGTAAGCCACGTTCTTGGCGCGCAGCACGATGGCGGCGCGCTGCACCCACGGGCAGGTCTTGAAACTGCAAAGCTTGAACTGAGTTGCCATGGTTCCTCCGGTTAGTGCGGTTTGGCGCGCCCTGATCAGGCGGCAAAAAACTTCATGTAATGCTCGTAGATGTTGTCGGGCATCTCTTCCTGCATGTAATGCCCGGCGGGCAGCGGCTCCCATTGCACGATGTTGGTCGCGTAATTTTTCCAGATATTGAGGAACTCCCGCGCGCGCTCCGGCGAGTGGCCGCGCGCGCCCCACAGCAGCATCAGCGGCATCTCGAGTTTCTTGTCCTTGTCCGCAGTGTCCATGGTGAAATCGCAGGTGGCCGTCGCGCGGTAATCGCGGCACGAGCCCGTGATGGTCTTCAGCGTGTAGCAGCGCACGTATTCGGCCAGCGCGGAGTCGGTCAGAAAACCGAGGCCGGTGCCACCGCGTATCACCATGCGGCTCTTCAGGAAGAACTCCGCCGGCACGGCACTGATCAGGCGCTCGGGGAAGGGCTCGGGCTGGGCCATGAACGACCAGTGCCAGGTGCCGACTGCCCACGCCTTGGTGATATTTGTCCATACATAGTGATTCGGAATAATGTCCATCAGGCACACCTTGAGGATGCGCCCGGGGTGGTCCATGCACATGCGGTGCACGGTGCGCCCGCCGCGGTCGTGACCGGCGACGAAAAACTTGTCGTAGCCCAACTGGTCCATGATCTCCAGCAGGTCCTGCGACATCGCGCGGAAACTGAAGTTGACGTTGTCGGTTCCCGCCTCCGGCAGCGAGCTGTCGCCGTAGCCGCGCAGGTCGGGCAGTATCACGTGGAATTTTTTGGCAAGTTTCGCCGCGATCTTGTACCAGCAGGTGTG
>JAIOOZ010000360.1 GCA_021414185.1 Betaproteobacteria bacterium | reverse complement strand
GTCGCGCACACGCAGAAAACCCGAACCAGGCGCCGGGCGCTCATCGCAGGATATCGAACAGGTTGAGCGAGGTGGTCTTCAGGAACGCCTGCTGCGCCGCCTGCAGGTAGACCTGCTGCAGGTTCAAATCGCTGATCGCCTTCGTATAGTCAAGGTCCTGCAGCCCGGAGAGAGTCTTGCCGTACTGCAGCGCCAGGTCTTCGGTGGTGCCCTGCGCGGCGTCAACCTCCTTCAGCCGCGCGCCGACGTCGGCGCGAACTTCGAGCACGTTATTGAACGCGTTGTCGAGGCATGCCATCGCCGAGTTGAGCGCGTTGCGGTACACGCCCGTCGCCGCCGGGCTGCCGTTGGTGCCGGTGTCCAGCGCCGCAATCAACCCCTGCAGCGTCGAAAAAATGTCCTGGTTGGTGCTGGCCTGGATCGTGAACGTGTCGCCGCTGGCGGGCGCGCCGCTAACCGCGACGGTCGCGCCGAAATCGAACGGCGTTGGATTGGTGTCGGGCGGGCTCTGCGTGGCGAGACTAATGGCCGCGCCCGCAACATAGGTGCGCAGGTGCGGGCCCGCCGCGGGCGCGGCGCCGGTGAGAAGAGAAACGTTGTTGACGTTGTCGACGATGTCGTAGGTCGTGACCGGCGGGGTCACGCCGTTATTGACGTCGAACCTGATGGTGAAATCTTTTGCATTGGCGGCAGCGTTCCATTTCGCGGGGTCCGTCACGATGCCGGCATCTATCGTGGCGCCGCCGGCAAACGCGGTGCCCGCCGCCGTCGCGAAAGTTCCATTGCCGTTCTTGATCGCACGGAATATCGCGTCGCCGGAATCGTTGATCGGGATCGTGCGCGTGGTGCCGATCTGGATGAGGCGCTGGCCGGCATCGCCCGCGTACGACACGCTGCCGGGGCCGGTTTGCGAAAACGGCTGGGTCCCGCCCTGGTAACCGGAAAAAAGGAACTGGCCGTTGCCGTCGCCGCGGTTGGCGATGCCCAGCAGCTCCTGGTAGCGGCTCTTGAGTTCGGTCGCGATGCTCGCGCGATCGCTGTTGGAGAGCGTCGGGTTGCCCGCGTAAACGGCCAGCGTTTTGACGTCCTGCAGCAACGACGTCGCATCGGCCAGCGCGTTTTCTTCCAGTCCGAGTTGTGACCTCGCGTTGTCGCCGTTGATTTTCAACTGCGCGTTCAAGCCCTGCGCCTGCCTGACGTCAAGCGCGGACGCCGCCGCCACCGGGTCATCGGCCGGCGTAAGCATGCGCTGCCCGCTCGCGAGCTGCTCCTGCAGTTTGACCTGGTTGCCGCGGTTGTGCTGCATGCCGGCAACGCCCATGTCGTAGATCATGCTGGTGCTGATGCGCATTGGTGCTCCTTATCCGCCCAGATCGAGTATGGTCTGAAACAGGCTCGACGCAATCTGCAGCATCTTGCCCGACGCCTGGTAGGCCTGTTGATAACGCAGCAGGTTGGCCGCTTCCTCGTCGAGATTGACACCCGACAGTGACTGCTGGACCTGCGTTGCCTGGTCGACGAGGGTGTTCTGCGCCTGCGAGGTGACATCTATCTGCCGGGTCTTGTTGCCTATCATGCTGACCATCTGGCTGTACGCGCCCTGGAAAGTCGCGGTGCCGCCGGCGAGCGTATAGCTGGTTTGCAGGCCGGCCAGCAGCAACGCGTTGCGCCCGTCCGCGACGCCGCCGCTGTTGGACGACACAGTGAATACGTCGCCCGCCGCGGGACTGCCGCTGATCTGCACCGTCCAGCCGTTGTACGTGATGCTGCCGCCCGCGGTATACGCGACACCGGTCGGGTTGCCGGTGCCGGTGCCGCTGACGTCGAATGTGCCGGGGCCCGTAAACGTAATCGTTACCGGGTTCTGCAGGTTCGCGTTCGGCGGCGGCGGCGTGTTGACCGTGCCTGCGCTCAGCGTGGCGGCGCCGGTATTGGCGCCCGCCGCCGCGGTGCGGATAGGCGCCGCCGCGGCAATTTTCGCGGGATCGCTGATATTCATCGCCAGCGCGCGCGCCGCATTGCGCGTCGGCTCTATCAGGAAGCTGTCGCCGCTTGCCGGCGTGCCCGACGCAATGGCGATTGTCACGCCATCGACGGTCTGCGGCAGCGTCGCGTAGGTCGTCGTCGTATTGTCGGACAGGCGCGTCACTGCGTAGTTGGTGCCGTCGTACGCGAGCCGGTAGTCGCTCGCCGTCAGTGCGCCCGCGCTGCTTATGCTCGCGGTGATTACCGCGCCGGAAGTGTTGCCCGAATTCGCAAATACAGAAGGCGCCGGCGGCGTGAAAAAATTGCCGCCAAGCGCGCCGTTGAGATCCTGCCCCAGACGCTGCTGATCGTTGAAAGCCTGCGCGAGACCCACCGCAATGCGCCCGAGCGCGTTCTGCGCGGCATCCAGTTCGTTGGCGCGGAACGCCAGCAGACCGCCTACGGCGCCGCTTTGCAGGCTCGACTCGTTGAGCGGCACGGTGTTGCCGCCCATGCTGTAGCCGATCTGCAGGCGCTGCGGATCGTCGGCCGCCGGGGCCACCGTGAGCGTCATCGCCTGGCGCCCCACCACCAGGTTCTGGCCGTTGCCGATGAATACATTGACCGTGCCGTCGGTCTGCGGCGTGACGGTGGCGCCGACCAGTGTATTGAGTTTGGCCACCAGCAGGTCGCGCTGATCAAAAAGGTCGTTCGGCGGCTGGTTCGGGTTCTGCTGCACGAGCAGTATGCGCCCGTTGAGGGCGGCAATCTGCTGCGCGTACGAGTTCACTTCGCTGACGGTGTTGCTCAGCTGCGAATTGACGCCGCTGCGCAGTTCGTCGAAGCGCGCGGCGAGCGCGTTGAACCGCGACGTCAGCGCCGCGCCCGACGACAGCAGCGACTGGCGCGACGGCACATCCGCCGGATGGGCTGCCACCGCCTGCGTGGCCGCGAAAAAATCCTGCAGTGCGGGCGACAATCCGGCCTGGGTGTCCGCCACCACGTTGTCGATCTGGCTCAGTTGCGCAAGGTACGCCGAGTAATAGCTCGCCTGCGCATTGGCCTGGCCGAGCTGGGAGTCGAGAAACTGGCTGTAGGCGCGCACCACCGACTCGACCTGCACGCCCTGCCCGAAAAAACCGCTGCCCGTTGCGAGCGGAGTGACCGCGCTTTGCTGAATGGTCTGGCGATGATAGCCGGCGGTGCCGGCATTGGTGATGTTGTGTCCGGTCGTCACCAGCCCGGCCTGCGCCGCCGCCAGTCCGCTGATCCCGAGGCTGTAGATACCGACGCTCATCAGGGTTGCTGCTTCAGGCGCGTGCTCGACATCGCGTTACCGCCGCGCCAGCACTTGCGCCGGCGGCTCGCCCAGCAGCGAAACCCGCAGCGTGGCGCCGTTGATCACGCGCACGAGCTTGTCCGCATACGCGGGATCGGTCGCGTAGCCCGCTTGTTGCAGGCCTTTGGCAAAGCCTTTTGCATCATGCGATTGACCGACGACCTTATCGTAGCGCGCGTTGTTTTTCAGCAGGCTCGCGTAGTCGTTGAATGCTTCCGCATATGATTCGTAGACGCGGAACCGGGCCGTCGTCTTTTGCGCCACGCCGTTTACGTACTCGGTGGTCGGCTTCTCCACCACCGGCCCTTTCCAGTTACGTCCGGCTTTGACACCGAACAGGTTGTGGCTCGTTCTGCCGTCCGCCGCGCGGATTTCGTGCCTGCCCCAGCCGCTTTCAAGCGCGGCCTGCCCGACCATGAATTGCGGCTTCACGCCGATCGAGCGCGCGGCGTCCACCGCGTGCGTCCATATGCGGTTCACGAAATCGCGCGTCTGTCCGAGAGGAATCGGCATTGCCGTCACCGTCGGCGACGACGCGGGCGGCGCGGCCACCACGTGCGGCATGCCGTATTCGTCTCCCACTGCGGGCGATTCCGCCGCTTCATCGGGCGACGCTTCCGGCGTATCGGCTGCCGACAAACCATCCGGCACAAGTACCGGCGCGAGCCGCCCGGCGGACGGCCGCGGCGACGCCATGCCCGCCGTCGCCGGCGCGAGCGATGCCAGGGACAAGGGCAACGCCATGGGTTCGGCCGCGTCCGGCGCGGCGCCGCTGGCCATGCGCGGCGAGAGCTGGCGTGCCATCACCTGCGAGAGCCCGGTGCCGCGCGCCGCGAGGTGCTGCGCAAGCTGCTGGTCGAGCAATGACGTATACAGCTTGGTCTGGTCGGTGCTGAACACGCCGTCCTGCGGCGTTGCTTCGCGCATGCTTTTCAGGACCATGCCCAGGAACACGCTTTCAAACTGTTTCGCCGCGGCGGCTACGGCCTTGTCGGGATCGCGCTTGGCCTGCAACTTGAGCTGGTCGAGGCTCTGCGTATCGAACGCGAGGCCGCCCGCGATGTTGCGGTTTTGATTCACGGTCATATGATTTCCAGTTCCGCGCGCAGTGCGCCGGCGGCTTTCATCGCCTGCAATATGGCGAGCAGATCCTGCGGCGTGGCGCCGATCGAGTTCAGCGCTTTCACCACTTCGGCGAGGTTGACGCCCCTGACCATGGTAAGTCCGCCCTTGTCCTGACGGATCTCGATCTGCTCGCGGTTGGCCTGCACCGTCTGGCCGCTCGAGAACGGGCCGGGCTGGCTGATGACGGGTTCGCTGGTGATGACCACCGACAGATTGCCGTGCGCGACCGCGCAGGTTTCTACGCTGACCGCCTGGTTCATGATCACCGAGCCGGTGCGCGCATTGAGTATGACCTTGGCCATGCTGTCGCCGGGGCGCACGTCGAGGCTTTCGATACGCGACAGGAAGGCGATGCGCTGGTCGGGTTCCGGCGGCGCCGCGACCTGTATGACGCGGCCGTCCAGTGCGGTAGCTGTGCCGTCGCCGAATGCTTTGTTGACGGCTTCGACGACACGGCGGGTGGTGGTGAAATCCGTGGTGTTCAGATCGAGGTGGATATAGCCATCCTGCCCGAGCACGGTCGGCACGGCGCGTTCCACCGTGGCGCCGCCGCTGATGCGCCCGACGGCCAGGTGATTGATCTGCACGCTCGACCCGCCGGCGCTCGACGCGCCGACGCCGCCGACCAGCACGTTGCCCTGCGCCATCGCATATACCTGGCCATCCGCCCCCTTCAGCGGCGTCATCAGCAAGGTGCCACCGCGCAGCGATTTCGCGTTGCCCATCGACGACACCGTCACGTCTATGGCCTGGCCGGGCTTGGCGAACGCCGGCAGCGCAGCGGTAATCATTACCGCGGCGACGTTTTTCAATTGCAGCGTGGTGCCCGGCGGCAGGTTGACGCCGAGCTGGCTCAGCATGCTGGTCAGGCTTTGCACCGTGAACGGCGTCTGCGTGGTCTGGTCGCCGCTGCCGTCGAGCCCGACGACCAGCCCGTAGCCGAGCAGCGGGTTGGCGCGCACGCCCTGCACGCTGGCGAGGTCCTTGATGCGCTCGGCGTGCGCGGGCAATGCCATCAACATCGCGGCGATCAATGCCGCGGCCATCAGGCGTGGGACGGCGGCCGATAATCTGGAGTGATGAGGCATTTCGCGGTTCCCCGGTCAGAACGGCAATACATTCAGGAAAAAACGCGACATCCAGCCCATGTTCTGCGCGTTCTCGATCTGGCCGCTGCCGCGGTACTCCACGCGCGCATCGGCGACCTGCACGGAATTCACGCTGTTCACGGCGGAGATGTTGTTCGGATTCACCACGCCGGAGAAGCGGATGAATTCCGACGCGTGATTGATGCCGACCTGTTTTTCACCGCTCACCAGCAGATTGCCATTGGCGAACACTTCGATCACGGTCACGCTGATGGTGCCGGTGAACACGTTGTTGCTCGTCGTCTGGCCGTCGCCGCTGAATTTCATGTCGGTGGTGGCGGCGAGACCCGCGCCCATGAAGCTCTTGCCCGGCAGGCCGGACACGTTGGGGACCGCGAGATTGTTGTCGCTCGACCGGTTGGTCGTGGTGTTCGATTTCTTGTCCGCAGACGTGTTCTCGACGATGTTGATCGTCAGCGTGTCGCCGACGTTGCGCGCGCGGCGGTCCTCGAACATCGGCCGGTAGCCGTAGCCCGCCTGATAGATCGCGCCGTTCACGTTCTGCGCAGGCGCGGGCGCCAGCGGGCGCACGGTCATCGGCTGGTGCACCGACGTCGCAGGCGTGGTCGTGATGCAGCCGGCCAGCAACAGGGCGGCGCATGCCGCGCCCGCTGGCGCAATCGATATGCAGGTTTTCATCGCTGCTCCTTACATCTGCGTCAGACGCTGCAGCATCTGGTCGGAAGTCTGGATCGATTTCGAATTGATTTCGTATGCGCGCTGGATCTGGATCATGTTGACGAGTTCTTCGACGACGTTGACGTTGGAAGTCTCGACATAGCCCTGGTTCAGCAGACCGAGCCCGTTGGAGCCCGGCGCGTTGGTGCTCGGGGTGCCGGACGCCGCGGTTTCGACGTAAAGGTTTTCGCCCATGCTTTGCAGCCCCGCCGGATTGACGAAGCCGGCAAGCTGAAGGCTGCCGACCTGGGTCGGCGCCGCGCTGCCCGCGCGCGTCACCGATACCACGCCGTCGCGCGCAATCGTGACGTTCAGCGCGTTCGCCGGGATGGTGATCGCAGGCTGCACCTGGAAACCGCTCGAAGTGACGAGCTGCCCCTGGGCGTCAACGTGAAAGGAGCCGTCGCGCGTATAGGAAGTAGTGCCGTCCGGCATCTGTATCTGAAAAAAACCGCCGCCGTTGATCGCGACATCGAGGGGGTTGCTGGTCTGCTGCAGGTTGCCCTGCGTAAATATTCTCTCGGTGGCGACGGGCCGCACGCCGGTGCCGAGCTGCAGGCCCGACGGCAGTTGCGTCTGCTGCGACGACTGGGCCCCCGGCTGGCGCAATGTCTGGTACAGCAGGTCCTCGAACACCGCCCGCGCGCGCTTGAACCCGTTGGTGCTGACGTTGGCCAGGTTGTTGGCGGTGACGTCCATGTTGGTCTGCTGGGCGTCGAGGCCGGTTTTCGAAATCCATAGCGAGCGGATCATGTGGGTTTCCGTTTCAGGTTAAGCAGCATTTGAGATGGCCGTGTCAGACATGACGACTGCTGATTTCTCATGCCTGCATGGTCAACAACTGGCTGGCTTTGCTCGCGTTGCCTTCCGCGTTCTGCAGCATCTTCATCTGCATGTCGAACTGGCGCGCCAGCGCGATCATGTTGACCATTGCATCGACGGCATTGACGTTGCTGGTTTCAAGCGCGCCCGCCGTCACGCGCACGCTGGCGTCGGCCGTCGCCGGCGCGCCGCCGCGCACGCGGAACAAACCGTCGCTGCCGCGCTCGAGCTGAGTTTCCGGCGGGTTGACGAGCTTGATGCGCCCCACCACCGAATTGGCCGCCGGCTTGTTGCCGGCCGGCACGGTCGACACCGTGCCGTCGCCCGCAATCGTCACCAGCGTGTCGTTCGGGATCGA
>JAIOOZ010000359.1 GCA_021414185.1 Betaproteobacteria bacterium | reverse complement strand
GGTAATGGTTTTATCTGTCATGATTTTTGAAACAAGTATAAAAATTCAACTCTTTAAACCGAAAGGCAGGCCACAGAGGTCACAGAGAAATGCCAAAAACAAAATTTCAACTCTATAAGAGAAAAGCTTTGTTTTTCCTCTGTGCTCTCTGTGCCCTCTGTGGCAATGGTTTTTGAATTAATCTGCTTTGGCGCCGGACTCTTTGACTGCTTTGCCCCACTTGGCGATTTCGGCTTTCATATAGGCGGTGAACTGCGCGCGCGTGTCGCCCACCGGCGTGAATGCAAGCGTGGCGAGGCGTTCCTGCACGTCGGGCTGGTTGATGATCTTTACCATTTCGGCATTCAGCTTGTCGAGTATCGCCGCGGGCGTTTTCGCCGGCGCGGCAATGCCGATCCAGCCCACCGCTTCGAAACCAGCATAGCCAGACTCGGCGATGGTCGGCAGATCGGGCAGGAACTGCGAGCGCTTGAGTGTTGCGATGCCGAGCCCGCGCAGCTTGCCGGATTTGATATGCGGCAGGGTCGCCGGTATGGCGTCGAACATCGCCGGGATCTGGCCGCCGATCAATTGTGTGTGCGCATCGGCGCTGCCTTTGAACGGCACGTGGTTCAGTTTGATATCGGCGGTTGAACGGAACAATTCCATTGTCAGGTGACTGGTGGATCCGGCGCCGAGCGACGCGTAATTAATCTGGCCAGGTTTGTCCTTGGCCGCCGCGACAAATTCTTTGACAGTCTTGTAAGCGGTCGAAGGATTCACCACCAGCGTTTGCGGCGTCAGGCCGAGATTGGAAATCGGCGCAAAATCCCTGAGGATGTTGTAAGAGGTGTTCGGATACAGAGTCGGATTGATGCCGAACGCGCTCGATACTGCCATCGTCAGTGTATAGCCGTCGGGATTCGCCTTGGCGCCCATCTCGGTGCCGAGGACGGCGCCAGCGCCGGGCCGGTTGTCGACGACGACCTGCTGGCCCCAGTCCTGGCTCATTTTCTGCGCGATGATGCGCGCGAGTATGTCGGTCGACGTGCCGGGCGTGAACTGCACGATGATGCGGATCGGTTTGGCGGGAAATTCGCTGGCGACGGCGGGGGCTACCGTCAGCAATGCGGTGGCGAAGACAAGAACGGAATATGGTTGTTTCATGAGGGTTCCTCCGGTGGCGCGCCATCGAATTTACTGCTGTGTACTGCTGTGGCGCCGCGCCGCCGTATCCTGACCGACGAAGATACGAGTGTCAATAACGCGGCTGCCCGAAGACGGCGCGGCGTCTTATTCCGGCGAAATGTTCAGCGGCTTGACGATTTTTTCCCACTTTGCGATGTCGGCGATGATCAGTTCGCCGAACTGGGTCGCGGTGGAATCGACGACTTCGATGCCCACGGCGGCAAGTTTTTCGCGAATGTCGGGTGGCCGCATGGCATCGCGCACGGCGCCGTTCAGCCGCTCGATCGCGGCTCTGGGCGTTTTCGCCGGGACGATGAATCCATACCAGCCGCTCGCCGCGAAGCCGGGCAACCCCGCTTCCGCAATTGTCGGCGTGTCGGGAAGCGCCACGCTGCGCCGCGCCGTGGTCACGCCCAGCCCCTTGATCCTGCCGCTTTGCAGATGCGGCCGCGCCACGGCGACCGTCGAGAAAAAGATCGATACTCTGCCACCCAGCAAATCGATGATCGCGGGGCCGCCTCCCTTGTAGGGCACGTGCAGCATCTTGAC
>JAIOOZ010000358.1 GCA_021414185.1 Betaproteobacteria bacterium | reverse complement strand
CCGGCCGGCCGGGGCCGGTCTGGCTGGACATTCCCATCGATGTCCAGAGCGCGAACATCGACCCGGCAACCCTGCGGCGCTTCGTGCCGCCGGTTGCGCCGCCCCTGGTCCCGCCCGAATCCGAGATCGACGCCATCGTCGCGCGCCTGCAGGCGGCCAAGCGGCCGGTGATTCTCGCCGGGACCGGCATACGTGCGGCAGGTGCGCTGGCGGAATTCGGAATCCTCATCCGCCGCCTCGGCATCCCCGTCACGACGGCCTGGACGCACGACCTGATCGCCTCGGACGACCCGCTGTTCTGCGGCCGGCCTGGCACCATAGGCACCCGCGCCGGCAACTTCACGGTACAGAACGCCGACCTGGTGCTGATCCTCGGCAGCCGCCTCAACATCCGCCAGGTCAGCTACAACTGGCAGGCTTTCGCCCCGCGTGCATTCAAGATCCAGGTCGACATCGATCCCGCCGAACTGGCGAAGCCGACGGTGCAGCCGGACCTGGCCGTCACCGCCGACCTGCGTCCCTTCCTCGCCGCGCTGAACCGTCGCCTGGAAAGCTGGACGACTCAAGCCGTCCATGGCGAATGGCTGCGCTGGTGCAAGGAGCGACTGGCTCGCTACCCCGCCGTGCAGTCGCGGCAACGCGAGTTCAACGGCAAGATCAATCCCTACCACTTCATCGAGCAACTGTTCGCCCGACTGGATGGCAGGGACATTGTCGCCTGCGGCAATGCGACGGCCACCATCGTTCCCTTCCAGGTCGGCGACATCAAGCCCGGCATGCGCATGCTCGCCAACTCCGGCAGCGCCTCGATGGGCTACGACCTGCCGGCGGCCATCGGCGCCTGCTTCGGTGCGGCGGCGGTGCGCGGCGTTCCGCAACGCGTCGTCTGCCTCGCCGGCGACGGCAGCATCATGATGAACTTGCAGGAACTGCAGACCATCGCCCACCACGGCTTGCCGGTCAAGATCTTCGTCCTCAACAACAGCGGCTACCTGTCGATCAAGACATCACAGACGAATTTCTTTGGCCGCCTCGCCGGCTCCGGTCCCGGCAATGGCGTCAGCTTTCCCGATTTCGTCGCCGTCGCCACCGCCTTCGGCATTCCCGCACGCCGCCTCGCCGGCGCCGACTTTCCGCAACTGCTCGATGGCATCCTGGACGAGCCGGGGCCCTGCCTGTGCGACGTCATCCTCGACGAAACCCAGGGTTTCGAACCGCGCATGAGTTCGCGGAAACTCGCCGACGGCAGCATCGTCTCGCCCCCGCTGGAGGACATGTTTCCCTTCCTCGACCGGGATGAACTCGCGTCCAACATGATAAATTCCGTCCCATGAGCCAAGCAAACCGCATTTTTGAAGACCTGTTCGTCCTCGAACTCGCCAACAATCACTGGGGGCGGCTTGATCGCGGGCTGCGCATCGTCACCGATTTTTCCCGCATCGTTCGCTTCAACAACGTGCGCGCCGCGATCAAGCTGCAACTGCGCGATGTCGATTCCTTCATCCACAAGGACTTCCGCGGCCGCGACGACATTCGCTACATCAAGAAGACCGTCGACACGCGACTCGACAAGCAGGACTATGTCACGCTGGTGCAGGCGATCCGCAAGTCGAGCTGCATCCCGATGGCGACACCCTTCGACGAGGCGGCAGTGGACCTGTGCGTCGAACTCGGCCTCGACATCCTCAAGCTGGCCAGTTCCGACCTCAATGACTGGATCCTGATCGAGAAGATCGCTTCCACAAAAAAGCCGGTCATCGTCTCGACCGGGGGCTCGTCGCTCAAGGACGTCGACGACCTGGTCAAGTTCTTCGCCAACCGCAATATCCCCCTGGCGATCAATCACTGCATCTCGCTCTACCCATCGGAAGACCACGAGCTCGAAATCAACCAGATCGACTTCCTGCGCGACCGCTATCCAGACAACGTCATCGGCTATTCCACCCACGAATATCACGACTGGAGCAGTTCCGTGATGCTGGCCTACGCCAAGGGCGCGCGCACCTTCGAGCGCCACATCGACATCGAGGCGGAAGGGATTCCGGTCTAGCCCTATTGCAGCCTGCCGGCGCAGGTCGACGAGTGGTTCAAGGCCTGGAAAAAGGCGGTCCAGATGTGCGGTGCGCCCGGCACCCGCAAGCGGATTCCGCAGCAGCGCGAAACCGCCTATCTCGACGGCCTGGTGCGCGGCGTCTACGCCCGGCGCGACCTGCCGGCCGGCCATGCTTTGTCTGACAAGGATGTCTACCTCGCCATTCCGCTGCAGAAGGGACAGATTTCCTGCCGCGAGCTGATGCATGGCGAGGTCCTGCTCAAGGACGTCGCCGCCGACCAGGCGATCCAGATCGACGCCATCGACAGTCCCTATGCCGTCGACAGCAACCTCAAGGCGGTGATTTACCAGCGGGGCATCTGACGCCGTGTCCGCGCGCAAGCTGATCTCCGTCGTAACGCCCTGCT
>JAIOOZ010000285.1 GCA_021414185.1 Betaproteobacteria bacterium | reverse complement strand
TACGCACACTGCGGACGGCGTGAAAGTGGGGCTTGAGCACCGCGAAGAGGGCGTGCCGATGATATGCCTGGAAACCGCATTGCCGGTGAAGTTTGCCGCCACCATACGCGAAGCGCTGGGCCGCGATCCCGAAGTGCCGCCCGGGCTGGAGAATCTCGAGCGCCTGCCGCAGCGTTTTACCGTGCTCGACCCCGACCTCGACTCGGTCAAGGATTTCATCGAGCGCAACTGTCGTAAGTGACCCTAATCAACGACACCCGAAAATCTTGAACCGCCAAGGACGCAAAGGACGCGAAGGAAAAGCCTAAAGCCTGTACAAGGCGTCTGTGGTCATTCGTTCGGTTTTAGATTATCCTTCGCGTCCTTTGCGGTGAAGCTTTATTGGTCAGGCTGCCGATGGAAATGCGGTCGACACCGGTTTCCGCAATCGCGCGCACGTTTTCGAGGGTGATGCCGCCGGAGGCTTCGAGTTCGGCGCGTCCCGCGGCGATCTTCACTGCTTCGGCCATCTGCTGCGTGTTCATGTTGTCGAGCAGTATCATTTTCGCGCCGGCCGCGAGAGCCTCTTGCAACTGGTCGAAATTTTCGACTTCGATCTGGGTCCATACGCCGGGCGGAGCGATACGCGCCGCTTCGCGCAATGCCGCGGCAATGCCGCCCGCCGCGGCAATGTGGTTTTCCTTGATCAGGATCGCGTCGAAGAGCCCCATCCGGTGGTTGGCGCCGCCGCCCATGCGCACCGCGTATTTCTGGGCGAGCCGCAAGCCGGGCAGGGTTTTGCGCGTATCGACGATTTTGACGCGGGTTCCCGCCACTGCATCGATATAGCGCCGCGTGACGGTCGCTACCGCAGACAGCATCTGCAGGAAATTGAGCGCAGTGCGTTCGCCTGTGAGCAACGCGCGTGCCGCGCCGCGCAAAGTCACCAGTGTCTGTCCGCCGCGCACCTGCGCGCCTTCTTTGACCGCCCACTCGATGGCGACTGCAGGATCGAGTTTACGCAGGCACAGGTCGAACCATGGTGCACCGCAAACGACAGCGTCGTTGCGAGAGATGACGTGCGCGCCGGCGACGGTGTCGGCGGCAATGAGTTGGGCAGTCCAGTCGCCGCTGCCGACGTCCTCCGCCAGCGCGGCGGCGACGTTGCGTTCGATGGCGGATTTCAATTCATCCATTTTTGCACTATATTCACGCTAAACAAGACGTTGAATTCTACCCGATAGGTGGAGATATGACCGGAATCATGGGCGTGATCTCGTATGGCCTTGGCACTATCATCGGCTTTGTGCTGATCGGGGTGCTGGTGTTCTGGTTTATCCAGGACGTCACGCAGAAAAAACACACGGTGCTGCGCAACTACCCGGTCATCGGGCGCCTGCGGTTTTTCTTTGAGGAAATGGGCGAATACTTCCGCCAGTATTTTTTCGCCGGCGATCGCGATGAAATGCCGTTCAACCGCGCGACCCGCGGCTGGGTATACAAGGAAGCGAAAAACGAAGGCGGCATCATAGGCTTCGGTTCCACCAATGATTTGCGCGAACCGGGCGCCATCATATTCGTCAATCATCCATACCCGGTGCTCGAGGATGATCGCCTGCCCACCCCGTCGCTGATCATCGGCGATGGCTATTGCCGTTATCCATTCGAAGCGAAATCGGTCGTCAACGTTTCAGGAATGAGCTTTGGCGCAATTTCTTCACCGGCCGTGCAGGCGCTTTCGCGCGGCGCCGGTGTCGCCGGCTGCTGGATGGATACTGGCGAGGGTGGATTGTCGCCCTATCACCTCGAAGGCAATTGCGACGTCATCATGCAAATAGGTACCGCGAAATACGGCATACGCAACGCCGATGGCACATTTTCCGCGGACCGCGCAAAAGAACTCGCGCACGTCGTCAAAGCGTTCGAAATCAAACTGTCGCAGGGCGCCAAGCCGGGCAAGGGCGGGGTGCTGCCCGGCGGCAAGGTCACCGAGGAAATCGCGCGCATCCGCGGCATCCCGGTGGGCGAAGACTCAATCAGCCCGAATCGCCACCACGACATCGCGAATATCAACGAGCTGCTCGACCGTGTGGCTTACGTGCGCGAACTCACCGGCCGGCCGGTCGGCGTCAAAACCGCTATCGGCGGGTGGGATTTCATGAATGAGTTATGCGAGGCCGTCCTGCGGCGCGGCAGGGAGTACGCGCCGGATTTTATCGCTATCGACGGCGGCGAGGGCGGCAGTGGTGCTGCGCCGCAGACCCTGATGGACCACATGAGCCTGCCGATTGCGGAAGCGCTGCCGCGGGTGGTCGATTCCCTGTTGCAGGCCGATCTCAAAGGGCGCATTCGCGTGATCGCCGCCGGCAAGCTGGTGACTTCCGCCAAAGCCGCCTGGGCTTTGTGCGTGGGGGCGGATTTCATCAATACGGCGCGCGGTTTCATGTTCGCGCTGGGCTGCATCCAGGCACTGCGCTGTCATACCAACACCTGCCCGGCCGGCGTGACAACGCACAACAAGCGGTTGCAGCGGGGGCTGGTAGTCGATGAGAAGTACCAGCGCGTGGCCAATTACGTGAAAAACATGAACAAGGAAATCGACATGATTGCCCACTCATGCGGATGCCGTCACGCGCGCGAGCTGAAGCGTGAACACGTGCGCGTCGTGCTGTCGGCCAATCAGAGCATGGCGCTCAACATGCTGTATCCCTATCCGACGCCGGGCGTGCGGCCGGTCGTCAAGCTGGCGCCGGGACAGGTTGCCGCATAGCTCCGCGATAACCCGCTTACAATTCATCCGGGCGCCCACGCCGTCGCCCGTTTACCAGAGGAGAACTACATGAATGACAAAAAATACACGGCAATACAGGATGCGGACGCACGGCAGCTGTCGCGCCGCGACTTCATGGCGCGCGTAGCCGGCACCAGTGCGGCCGTGGCAGCAGGTGCAATGCCGCGCGAACTGTGGGCGCAGGCCACCGAGGCTCCCAAGCCGCCGGCGGACCCGGCAGGAACGGTATCCAACGCCACCGTGCTGGCGGAAAAAAGTCCGCTGATGAAGCCGCATTCGGAACGGCCGCTGACGGGCAGCGTAGCAGCCGACGCGCACAATTTCGCGGTCACGCCGAACGACCGCATGTTCGTGCGCAACAACCTGCTCACGCCCGACATCGATGTCGCCAAGCACCGGCTGACGATCAAGGGACTGGTGGAGAACGAGGTGAGTTTTTCCGTCGATGAACTCAAAAAATCATTTCCGGTGGTGAGCATGCAGGGCATGCTTGAGTGCGCCGGTTCCGGACGCGCGGCGTATGTGCCGAACGCCAGTGGCACGCCGTGGCTGCAGACCGGCGGCATGGGTTGCCCGAAATGGACCGGCGTGCGGCTGCGCGACGTGCTGCGCGCCGCCGGCGTCAAGCCGGGTGCCGCGCATGTCGCGGGACAGGGCGGTGATTTCGGCGTGATTGCTTCGGCAGCGCCGGTGATCCGCTCCGTGCCGCTGTCGAAAGCGATGGAAGAGAATACCCTGCTGGCGTTTGGTATGAACGACGGTCCGTTGCCGAAGATACATGGGTACCCGTTGCGGCTGGTGGTGCCGGGATGGGTGGGTTCGGCGTCGACCAAGTGGGCGCATACGGTCACGCTGCTCGAAGCGCAGTTCAAGGGCACTTTCATGGACAGCAGTTATCGCATTCCGCGTACTGCCGTCAGGCCGGGGGAGAAAATGCCGCCGGATGCGGTGGTCACGGAAGCGTGGCCGGTTAAATCGATGATTACCTATCCGGCGCCCAATGCCATATTCAAGGCGGGCAAACCGGTGCTGGTGGAAGGCCGCGCGTGGGTAGGTGAAGGCGCGATCGATAAGGTCGAGGTATCTTTCAACGAAGGCGCAACCTGGCAGCGCGCGGCCATCAATTCTGGCGGCGACAAGTATGCCTGGCGTATTTTCAGTTATGAATACTGGCCGCAGGCGCCCGGTTACGTTACGGTGCTCGCGCGCGCCGCGGACGAAAAGGGCAATGTGCAACCGATAGTTTCGGCGTGGAACCCGCTGGGTTATTTCTGGAACGGCATACACCGCGTCGGATTCATGGTCGAAGCGTGAAGCGCCTGCGCTCCGCGCGGCTGGCTGCCATGGCTGCCGCGGTTTTGCTCTGTTTAGCGAATGGCGCTTCCGTCACGCCGCTGTCGGCCCAGGACGGGTGCGCGCTGTGTCACGAGATCACCCACGTGACGCGCGCAAAGCTGTCGCGCGGCGAATGGCAGGACAACGTGCGCAACATGATAGAGCGCGGGATGCCGATCGCACCGGAAGAAATTCCCATTGTCGTTGATTACCTGGCAACGTACTACAGTCGAGACGCCGAGGCGCCGGCACCTGATCCCGCGGCTGCCGCTGAAACGGCCGCGCAGGACCCCGTGCAGCGATTGCTCGCCGACAACGCTTGCGTGGGCTGTCACGGCATGGAGCAGAAGATAGTCGGACCGTCGTTTCGCGAAGTCGCGGTGCGTTACGCCGGCGACGCCGGCGCAGGAACGAGGCTGGCGGCGAAGATCAAAGCCGGGGGCGCCGGTGTCTGGGGTGTGGTGCCCATGCCGCCGCATCCGGGGCTGAGCGATGCCCAACTCGCGCAACTCGCAAACTGGATACTGAGCCGCAAGTAAAGCGGTTACGCGCGTTTCGTCAGGTCACGTGCGACGGGAGTTCCGTGAGTTTACCCAGCAGGTGGTCGGGTGCGGCGCCGAGCGTATCGGCTTGCGCGCCGGTTCGGTTGATCCAAAATACTTTGAAGCCGAAATTTTTGGCGCCGGCGGCGTCCCAGTAATTCGACGATACGAAGCCGATTTCAGCCTTGTCTACGCCGAGCTTGTCGGGGGCGAGCTGGTAGACGCGGGGATCCGGTTTGAAAATCTTCACCGCATCGACACTGATCACGGCGTCCAGGACGTCGCCCAGTCCCGCATTTTTCACGAGCGGATCCAGCATCGCCGGCGAGCCGTTCGAAAGTATCGCCAGTTTGAGTCCGGACAATGCGGCGAGCGCTTCCCGCGCGTCGGGGTAGAGCGCAAGATGATTGTAGGCGTCCATCAGTTGCGCGGATTTCTTCGCGTCCAGCGCCAGATGCAGAACCCTGCACGCATACTCCAGCGCGTCCCGGGTCAC
>JAIOOZ010000353.1 GCA_021414185.1 Betaproteobacteria bacterium | reverse complement strand
CCGGCCGAATTCTCCAGCGATATCAGCGTCGATGCGCATCACAAGGCCGCCGATTACAGTTGCGCTAAAACGCGCCTGGGCCTGTTCACCACCGTATTCGAATGCGCGCTGATCCTGGTGCTGACGTTTGGCGGCGGTTTGCAATGGCTGCAGGAAGTGACTGCCGGCTGGCTGGCGCCGGGTGTTGCGCGCGGCGTGGCGCTGCTGGTTCTGCTCGGCGCGATCACCAGCCTGCTCGATCTGCCGGTGGCGTGGTACAGCACTTTCAGCATCGAGCAGCGTTTCGGCTTCAACAAAATGACCCCGCTCATGTTCATTGCCGACACACTCAAGAATGCGGCGCTGGCGGCGGCGCTGGGAATCCCGCTTATCGCCTGCATCCTGTGGGTAATGGAGCGCGCGGGAGACCTGTGGTGGCTGTATGCGTGGTTGATCTGGGTGACTTTCAACCTGGTGGTCCTGACGGTCTACCCGATATGGATCGCGCCGCTATTCAACAAATTTGCGCCGCTCGACGATGCGCAGTTGAAGCAGCGCATCGAAAGCCTGCTCGAACGCTGCGGCTTCAAGGCGCAGGGCCTGATGGTGATGGACGGCTCGCGCCGCTCCAGCCACGGCAACGCTTATTTCACGGGCTTCGGCAAGTCCAAGCGCATCGTGTTCTTCGACACGCTGCTGGCGCGCCTCGCGCCGAGTGAAATCGAAGCGGTGCTCGCGCACGAACTCGGCCATTTCAAGCTGCGCCATGTCATCAAGCGCATCGTCTGGATATTTACCGCCAGTCTCGCTTTCCTGTGGCTGCTCGCGCAACTCATGAATCAGGCGTGGTTTTATGCCGGGCTGAACGTGCAGACGCCGTCGACCGCGATGGCGCTCGTTTTGTTCTTCCTGGTGCTACCGCAATTCACTTTCCTGCTGCATCCTCTGACGAGTTTTTATTCGCGCAAGCACGAATTCGAAGCCGACCACTATGCCGCCCAGCACGCGTCGGTCGCCGATCTCATCTCGGCGCTGGTCAAGCTCTACAAGGACAACGCGGCAACGCTGACACCCGACCCGCTGCATTCCATGTTCTACGATTCGCATCCGCCGGCGACGCTGCGCATCGCGCGCCTGCAGGCATACAAGCCGGCATGAGAGGCGCGCCATGACCGCGGCCAAGCTCGACGCGCTGTTCACGCTTTGAGCCGCGCCAAAAAAAAGACTGCTGCCCCCACCCAGCCAGGAACGGTCGTCGCCAGCTTCGGCCGCCAGTTCACCGTCGAGCTCGCGGACAGCACGCTGATCGCCTGCGTGACGCGCGGCAAGCGCACCGACATCGCCTGCGGTGACCGGGTTGCTGTTGCCATGACCGCGCCGGATCAAGGTGTCATCGAATCCACCGCGCCGCGTGCCTCGCTCTTCTATCGATCCGACATCCAGCGCGAGAAACTCATCGCCGCCAACGTCACGCAAATCGTGATCGTGCTCGCCTCTTCCCCGCCTTTTCATGCTGAATTGCTGGACCGCTGCCTGGCTGCCGCCGAAGAAGCGGGCATCCCGGCCTTGCTCGCGCTCAACAAAATGGACCTGCCGGCTGCCGCGCAGGCGCTGCAATCGCTGGCGCGGTATCGCGCACTGGGTTACGACGTGCTGCCGCTCGCCGCCAAAATCGACATCGCGCCTTTGCGCGCGCGCCTCGCCGGTCACACCAGCGTGCTGGTCGGGCAATCGGGCATGGGCAAATCGACCATCATCAACCGCCTGCTGCCCGACGCGGCAGCTCGCGTCGGCGAATTATCGGTCGCGCTCGGCGGCGGACGGCACACGACCACCCACGCGCGGCTCTATCACCTCGATGCGGTGAGCCACATCATCGACTCACCGGGCCTGCAGGAATTTGGCCTCGTGCACGTAGCGCCCGAGGACCTCGCGCATGCCTTCATCGAGTTCCGCCAACATCTCGGCCAGTGCAAGTTCAACGACTGCAAGCACCTGACCGAGCCGGGATGCGCCATCACGGCTGCGGTCGAACGCGGCGAAATCGACGCCCAGCGGGCGGAGTCGTACCGCAAGCTCGTAATGCAGTTGATGAAAAAAGCGCAGCGCTGGGAGTGACGCTCGCTTACTAGAACCAGCTGGCGATGGTAGCGAGCAGGATCAAAAACAACCACAACACCAGCGCGCGCCAGATCAGGCCGACCGCGGCCTGCATGTAATCGACATCGGCTTCGTCGCCTTCGCCGAGCTGCGGCCGGTAGACTATGCCGCCGTCCTCGTGCAGCACACCGCCCAGCTTGACGCCCAGCGCGCCGGCAGCGGCGGCAAGAATAATTCCCTGCGAGCGCACACGCCACGTCGCCGCCTGCGCGCGCCAGCACTCGACCGCGCCCATGAAATCGCCGGTCATGGCGAAACCGAACGCGGTGAGCCGCACCGGCAGCCAGTCGATGATTTCGAACGCGCGTTTCGCGAAGAGACCGAATGCGCCGGCCTCATCATTCTGCGCGCCGCCCCAGCGGCCGCTAAGCAACGCGGCCAGCCGGTAACCTATCGCGCCGACCGGCCCCAGCACGATAAACCACGCCATCACGCCGAACACGTGGCGATGCGAGCGCATCAGTCCGAGCTCAATTGCGACCCGCGCGATTTCGTTCGCCGGCAGTTCCTGCGTGGATTCGCCGCGCCACCGGCTCAGGACTTCGCGCGCGCGCACGAGATCGCCCGCGCGCAGCGCGACCGTGACGTCGTTGTAAAAGTGGCTGAACTGGCGGAACCCGAGCGCCAGGTACAGCACCACGATGTTCCATGCAAGTGCGAGCAACCCGTTCACGTAGTGCGACACGCTGTAGACGATCAGCGTGATGAGCGCCACCGGCACCACCGCGAGCAGCCAGGAGATTACGCCGTCGCGGTACTGGCCCGCGTTGAAGTTCTGCGCGATACGGTTGACGTAGCGCGCGAACGCCACGTACAGGCGGTTGCCCGTGCGCAGAGGCCGCCATTGTTCGAGCAGCAGCGCGCCCACCAGCGAGAGGAAAGTCATGGGGTGCGCGCCGCCGCCGTTGTTTCCAGATACGCGATGGCGACGATTTCGACTTCGCTGGTCCCCGCCGGGCGCTGCCATTTGACGGTGTCGCCGACGCGCGCCCCCAGCATCGCCCTGGCCAGCGGCGACGCCCAGCTGATGCTGCCAGCGGCCACGTCGGCCTCGTCGTCGCCAACGATCTGGAACGCGTGATTCTTCCCCTGCCCGTCGCGCATTGTCACTACTGCGCCAAACCTCACCTCATCGCGCGGCTGGCCGGCCATATCGACCAGCGTCGCGCGCTCGATCTGCGCGCCGAAGTAGCGGATATCGCGCTTGACCTCGAGCAGCCGTTGCTTTGCCATGGACTCGCCCGCGGCCGCCAGCCGGTCGCGCTCGACCTGCAGTTCCTTCAGCCTCGCGCGCAGCGACTTGAGGCCGCGCGGCGTCACGTAATTCGGTTCCGCGCTGAGCGGCCGTTCCGGCAGTTCCGCGGACCCGGCATCTTCGTCGGACTCTTTGACAAACGCTCGGCTCATGATCGATATATTCCGGTTGAAGGTGCCGCCGCTTTTGCAGCCGCCCGCACAACTATAAGTCACGCTGCATTTTCGCTCAATCGCCGCCACACCAGCGTGCGATTGTTGGCAGGCATGGCGACATCCCGCTCCAGAGCGAATCCATATGACCGCGCCAGCGCGTCTACGTTCGCGAAATCGCGGATCCCGCTCGCCGGGTCGCGCGCCTTCAGCCAGGCGTCGAACTGCGCATTGCTGTCTGCCGTATAACGGCCGTCATAGTTGAACGGCCCGTAGACTGCGAGCACGCCGTTCACCGGCAATGCGCGCGCGATGCCGGCAAACATCCGCTCGACCGCGCTCCACGCCACGATATGCAGCGTATTGCAGGTGAAGACGGCGTCATACCGGCGTTGCGGCCAGTCCGTGCGATTGACATCGAGTTCCAGCGGCGGCAGCACGTTAGGCAGTTCTGCTTCCGCAAGCCACGCCACGATGCCCGCGTGATGCTCGCTTAACTCGCTGGTTTGCCAGGCGAGATGCGGCAGTTCCGCGCCAAAATAGACCGCATGCTGGCCGGTGCCCGAGGCGATCTCCAGCACCGCGGAGCAGCCGGCGAACGCTTCTTGCAGCACGGCAAGGATGGGCGCGCGATTGCGCTCGCACGCTTGCGAATACGGCTTCACGGAAAAAATTCAGCGCCGCGCGCGGGCTACAGCCAGCACGCTTCGTAACCGAGGAACTTCATCAGTTCGTCGCGCCGCTGCATGCTGTCGTTGTAACCGAGCTTGATCAGCGCGCGGCAATAAGCTTTTTCGAACAGCAGGTAGCTGACCAGGTTGGAACCGCCCTTTTTCAGCGC
>JAIOOZ010000352.1 GCA_021414185.1 Betaproteobacteria bacterium | reverse complement strand
CTGTGGGAACACTCGGCCTACCAGACGAACAACCAGTTCATCGTCGAAATCAAACCGATCGTCGAAGACCCGACCAAGCTGATCCAGGGTTCGCGCGTCGGTTATACCGGCGAGAAGCTGTCGCTCAACTTCCAGAACGTCGAAGTGCGCGCGGTGCTGCAGGTGATCGCCGACTTCACCGGGTTCAACTTCATCACCAGCGACACGGTCGGCGGCAACCTCACGCTGCGGCTGAAGGACGTGCCGTGGGACCAGGCCCTCGACATCATCCTGCAGACCAAGGGCCTCGACATGCGCAAGAATGGCAACGTGGTGTGGATCGCGCCGCGCGATGAACTCGCCACCAAGGAAAAACTGGCGCTCGAAGCGCAGGCGCAGATTTCCGACATCGAGCCGGTGCGTACCGAATCGTTCCAGCTGAATTACCAGAAGGCCGATGCCTTCCAGAAAATCCTCGCCGACAAGGACCAGCGCATTCTGTCCAAGCGTGGCAGCGCGGTCATCGATCCGCGCACGAATACGTTGTTCGTGCAGGACACGCCGTCGCGGCTGGAGCAGGTGCGCGCGCTGGTGCGCAAGATCGACGTGCCCGTCCGGCAGGTCATGATAGAAGCGCGCATCGTCGAAGCATCGGACACCTTCACCCGCAACCTGGGCGCCCGTCTCGGCACGTTTGACCGCGGCTTCCAGAACGTGACCGGCAAGGGCGACAACAAATATACCTTCGGCGGTTCGCTCGATGCGACCGGCTTTTTCACTTCGCAGATCGCCACCCCGATTCCGACCTTTAACCAGACGCTGGGCGTAAATATGCCGGCGACCGGCCTCAACGGCAAAAACCCGGGCGTGTTCTCGTTGATCCTGTTCAACGCCGGGTTGTCGCGCTTTATCAACATGGAAGTCACGGCGCTGCAAGCCGACGGCAAAGGCAAGATCATTTCCAGCCCGCGCGTGATTACCGCCGACCAGGTTGAAGCCACCATCGAGCAGGGCACGGAAGTGCCGTATCAGCAGGCGACTTCGAGCGGCGCGACCAGCATATCGTTCAAGAAAGCGACCCTTTCGCTCAAGGTAAAGCCGCAGATTACGCCCGACGACAACATCATCATGGATCTCAATATCCACAAGGACGGCGTGATCGCGGGCACCACGCCGCCGTCGATCGACACCAAGCAGATCACGACCAACGTGCTGGTGCAGAACGGCGGCACGGTCGTCATCGGCGGCATCTACACGCAGACCCAAAGCGACGTGACCACCAAGGTGCCGTTGTTCGGCGACCTGCCGTATGTCGGGTTCCTGTTCCGCAACAATACGAAACAGGACGATCGCAACGAGCTCCTGATTTTCATCAGCCCACGCATCATGAAGAACACGGTCTCGTTGCGCTGATCGGTCGACTTTCGCGCTTTACAAAAAACGGCGGGCTTCCCGCCGTTTTTTTTGCCCCGGCAACCACCGGCCAGCGGCTCGGACGGCAGCCGATTCACGCTACAATCTAGCCATGTCCAATGCCCCCTCCACGGCTCTGTCCGACCACGCCACCCCGGGCAATATTTTTCTGGTCGGCCTGATGGGCGCCGGCAAGACCTCGGTCGGCCGCTTGCTGGCCAAGCGTTTCGGCAAGACATTTTATGATTGCGACCAGGAAATCGAGCGCCGCACCGGCGTGAAGATCCCGGTGATTTTCGAAATCGAGGGAGAAGCGGGGTTTCGCGCGCGCGAAGCCACCGTGTTGCGGGAACTCGCCGCCCTCAAAGACATCGTGCTTGCCACTGGCGGCGGCGCGATCCTGCGCGAAGAAAACCGGCAGACGCTGATGCAGGGCGGCACGGTCGTTTACCTGCGCGCGTCGCTCGACGACCTGTGGCAGCGCACGCGGCATGACCGCAACCGTCCATTGCTGCAGACAGCAGACCCGCGCGCCAAGCTCGAAGAGTTGTTTGCGCAGCGCGATCCCCTCTACCGCGAAGTCGCGTCCCTCGTCATGGATACCGGTAACCAGAGCCTCGGCAATCTTGCCAACCGGCTCGAGCAACGCCTGCGCGAGCACATGCTGGCGGCCGAGGCCGGAACTGCAGCGTCCGGAATGGCGCGCTAAGCCGCCTGCCAGGCGCTCGATTGCCGATCAGGAAAATCATGCAAACCGTCAAAGTAGCGCTGGCCGAACGGGAATATCCGATCTACATCGGTGATGAGCTGCTCGGACACGGCGATTTGCTGGCACAGCACCTGCCGCAAAAAAGAGCCGCCCTCATCACCGACACCACGCTCGCGGCCCTGTATCTCGACACAGTGGCGGGCGCATTGACTGCGGCCGGCGTCCGCGTAACGCCGATCGTGATTCCCGCGGGTGAACAGCACAAGAACTGGCACACGCTCAATTCGGTGTTCGACGCGCTGCTCGCCGGCCGCTGCGAACGTAAAACAGCTTTGATTGCTCTGGGCGGCGGCGTCATTGGCGACCTGACGGGCTTCGCCGCCGCGACCTATTTGCGCGGCGTGCCTTTCATCCAGATACCGACGACGCTGCTGGCGCAGGTTGATTCCTCGGTGGGCGGCAAGACCGCCATCAATCACCCGCGCGGCAAGAACATGATCGGCGCGTTTTACCAACCGCTCGCCGTCATCGCCGATACCGGCACGCTGAGCACGCTGGCGGGACGCGAAGTCAGCGCCGGCCTCGCCGAAATCATCAAGTACGGCCTGATCCGCGATGTGCCATTTTTTAACTGGCTGGAAAACAACATCGAAGCGCTCGTCGCGCGCGACGCGGCCGCGCTGGCTTATGCCATTCAACGCTCATGCGAGAACAAAGCTGAAATCGTCGCCGCGGACGAACGCGAGGAGGGCGAGCGCGCATTGCTCAATCTCGGCCACACGTTCGGACACGCCATCGAAACGGGCCTGGGTTATGGCGCATGGCTGCATGGTGAAGCCGTCGCCGCCGGCATGGTAATCGCGGCGCGCGTATCTCAGGCCATGGGCATGCTCACCGCCGCAGACGTCGCGCGCATAGTCGCTGTGCTCGAACGCGCCGGATTGCCGGTGACGGCCCCCGATTTCGGACTCGAACGCTATATGCAGCTGATGGGTATCGACAAGAAAGTCGAAGGCGGAAAAATCCGTTTTATCCTGTTGCACGCCATCGGCTCGGCGTTTTTGACCGCCGATGTGCCGCCGCACGCGCTGGAAACGGCGCTCGCCGCCTCGGTCGCACATGCCTGATCCGGCGCCTTATGCCATCGGCCCGCGCAACACGCGGGGCCGCGCGCAGCGCGAAGCACCGCCAGTCGGCCGCAGCGAATTTCAGCGCGACCGCGACCGCATCATCCATTCGACGGCGTTTCGCCGCCTCGAGTACAAGACCCAGGTCTTCGTCAATCACGAGGGCGATCTTTTTCGCACCCGCCTGACGCACAGCCTGGAAGTCGCGCAGATCGCGCGCTCGGTGGCGCGCAACCTGCGGTTGAACGAAGACCTGGTCGAAGCGATTTCGCTGGCGCACGATCTCGGCCACACGCCATTCGGGCACGCAGGCCAGGACGCCTTGCATGCTTGCATGAAAACGCATGGCGGCTTCGAGCACAATCTGCAGTCGCTGCGCGTGGTCGATCTGCTCGAGCAGCGCTACGCCGCGTTCGACGGACTCAATCTGTGTTTTGAAACGCGCGAAGGCATCCTGAAACACTGCGCGCTGAAAAATGCGCGCCTGCTTGGCGACGTTGGTGAGCGTTTCGTAAAACGCCAGCGCCCGTCGCTCGAAGCGCAGCTTGCCAACCTCGCCGATGAAATCGCCTACAACAATCACGACGTCGACGACGGCCTGCGTTCCGGTTTACTCACGCTGGAGCAATTGTCGCGCGTCAGGATTTTCGCTCGCCACATGCAGACGGTGCGCCGCGAACATCCAAAGATCGACGCGCGCCGGCTGGTGCATGAGACCGTGCGGCGCATGATCAGTACGCTGGTCGTTGACCTCACCAGCCAATCCGCCAAACACATCAAGGCGCAGGCGCCGCGCAGCATAGCCGACGTGCGCGCGGCGCCGGCGCTCATTACGTTCAGCGCAGCCATCAAGCGCGAACAACTCGAGCTGAAACGATTTTTGCGCGTGAATCTGTATCAACATCACCAGGTCGCGCGCATGACCAATAAAGCGCGCCGCATCGTGCGCGATCTGTTCCAGGCTTTTTTGAATGAACCGCAATTGATGCCGCCCCAGTATCACGCGCCGGCGAGCACCGACACCGCGCGCACGGTGGCCGATTACATCGCCGGCATGACTGATCGCTATGCGATCCGCGAATACCGTCGTTTGTTCGCGGTCGACGAGATTTAACCGGGTTGATTGGCGCGGCGCAACATAAGGCCCTGCCTTCCTGCCATAAACCACGGAATTAGCACAATTTTTCAAGGCCTTGCAGTCTCGCCCTGCAGGCTGTATATTTGGCTCGTTTGCGCGCAATTCATGCGAACCGCAGCCGGTTGGTGCCCACCCGGCTTTTTTTGCCACTAGAGGTATAACTTGAACCAGCCGCCCCTTGCCCAGGGACTCTACGATCCGGCCAACGAGCACGACGCCTGCGGCGTCGGCTTTGTCGCTCATATCAAGGGCAAGAAATCCCACTCCATCGTCGAGCAGGGGTTGCAGATACTCAAGAATCTGACGCATAGAGGCGCGGTAGGCGCCGATCCGCTTGCTGGCGACGGTGCCGGCATCCTGCTGCAGATTCCGGATGCTTTCCTGCGCGAAGAAATGGCCAAACAGCGCGTCAAGCTGCCGCCTTACGGACAATATGGCGTCGGCATGGTGTTCCTGCCCCAGGAACCGGCGTCACGACTGGCTTGCGAATACGAAATCGAGCGCGCGATCAAGGAAGAAGGACAGACACTCATCGGTTGGCGCGACGTGCCCTGCGACAATTCGGGGCTCGGCGATTCTGTCAGGAAAATCGAGCCGGTGATCCGCCAGGTGTTCATCGGGCGCGGCAAGGGCGTCACGGTCACCGATGCGCTCGAACGCAAGCTCTACATCATCCGCAAGAGTTCGGGCCACGCGATCCAGGCGCTCGATCTCGCGCACGGCAAGGAATTTTACGTGCCGTCGATGTCGGCGCGCACCATCGTCTACAAGGGCATGCTGCTGGCGAACCAGGTCGGCACCTATTACAAAGACCTGCAGGACGCCCGCGTCGTCTCTGCGCTGGCGCTCGTGCACCAGCGCTTTTCGACCAACACGTTCCCGACCTGGGACTTGGCACACCCGTTTCGCCTGATTGCGCACAACGGCGAAATCAACACGCTGCGCGGCAACGTCAACTGGATACGCGCGCGCCAGGGCGCCATCTCCAGCCCGATACTCGGCAAGGACCTAGACAAGTTGTGGCCGCTGATTTACCACGGCCAGTCCGATTCGGCGTCGTTCTGCCGTCATGATGATGATCCCCGAAGCGTGGGAAAGCCACTCCCTGATGGACCCCAATCGGCGGGCGTTTTACGAATACCACGCGGCGATGATGGAGCCGTGGGATGGTCCGGCGGCAATCGTCTTTACCGACGGCCGCCAGATCGGCGCCACACTCGATCGCAACGGCCTGCGTCCCGCGCGTTATATCGTGACCGAAGACGATCTCATCATCATGGGTTCGGAGTGCGGCTGCCTGCCGATACCCGAGGAATCCATCGTCAAGAAGTGGCGCCTGCAGCCCGGTAAAATGTTTCTCGTCGACCTCGAGAAAGGCCGCATCGTCGACGACAATGAACTCAAAGACACGCTCGCCGACGCGAAGCCCTACGGCGAGTGGATCGAGCGCATCCGCGTGAAACTCGATGAAGTCGAGAGCGACAAGCAGCGTCCGGAGCGTTCAGCCGTGCCCCTGCTCGACCGTCAGCAGGCGTTCGCCTATACCCAGGAAGACATCAAGTTCCTGATGACGCCGATGGCGGTCAACGGCGAGGAGCCGATCGGCTCGATGGGCAACGACTCGCCGCTGGCGGTGCTGTCGAACAA
>JAIOOZ010000291.1 GCA_021414185.1 Betaproteobacteria bacterium | reverse complement strand
CCGGCATCGTATTCGTCGGTGAAGCCGATCGCGCCGTGGATCTGGATCGCTTCGCGCGTGATGCGCAACCCGGCTTCGGAGCAGCGTGCCTTGACGCGGCTTGCCATGGCGCCGCGGCGCGCGCCGCAGGCGCCCGCATCGAACATCGCCACCGCATCACTCAACACCGCGGACGACAGTTCGCGCTGGATATGCAGATCGACCGCGCGATGCGCGAGCGCCTGGAAACTGCCGATCGGCTTGCCGAACTGCACGCGCGTTTTCATGTAATCGACGCTCATGTCGAGCGCGCGACCCATGACGCCGGACATCTCGGCGCTCGCCATCACCAGCGTGGTGTCGAGCGCCGCCTGCAGCGCCGCACCCGCGCAAGCCGGCGACGCGAGCAGGTTGCTTTTGGGCACCACTACATCGTTGAGTTTCAGCATGCCGGTCATGCGGCCGTCGGCGAGCGGCTGCAAATCGAGCGTGACGCCGCCACTGTTTGCCGGCACCCAATAGAGCGCGAGCCCGTCCGGCGACTGCGCTGAAACCACGTAGCCGTCGGCGCCGGCGGCGCCGGCGACGAAACTCTTGCTGCCGTTCAACCTGATTGCCGCCTCAAAAGGTTCGGCGCGCATCGCCGTTGCCGCGGTGTCGAGAGAGCCTGCCCGCTCCTGCCACGCCAGCGCGGGAATCGTCGCGCCGGCCACCAGGGCTTCGAGCAATTCACGTTTGAGCGCTTCGTTGTCACCGCGCGCGATGGCTTCGCCGGCGAGCACTGCGGCAGCTGTGAGGGGCTCAGGCGTCAGCGCGCCGGCAGTACCCGCAGCGACTATCGCCATCTCGGTGCAACCCAAACCCAGCCCGCCATATTGCTCGGGCACCAGGATGCCCAGCCAGCCGAACTCCGCCATCTGCTGCCATACCGCGCGCTCGAACCCCGGCTCGGTATCGCGCAATTTGCGGACACGCTTGATATCGGTACCGCGCTTGGCAAAGTCGGCGACGCTGTCGCGCAGCATGCGGGCGTGCTCGGTGCCCGCCGCTGCATCAGGAGAATGGGTAGACAAGTCGCTGCTCCGCCTAAGTGGTTATCTATCTATTCTTGATAGCGCATCACGCGACCAGTGTAAGGCCTGGTTTCGCGCAAATTGGAACAGGGTGGTGGAGAAGAGGAGGATCGAACTCCCGACCTCCGCATTGCGAACGCGGCGCTCTCCCAGCTGAGCTACTTCCCCAAGATAAGCCGTTATTTTAGCAGGATATGCTGGCGGCTGGAAAGCTCGCCAGGCTGGTGTGCCGGCGAATGCGCGCTATAATCTTTTCCATCATTTTAACGGGACAAGCCCCCATGCCGACCGCTGCCACTCCCCAGATCACCCCGCCGTACGGCTTTCAGGAAGTCGTGGCGCTCGCCAAGACGCACCGCGTGCTGCTGCCCAAGGGCCCGACGCTGCCGGTGGTGTTCCGCACCATGAATCCGATCCCGGTCAGCTATACCGAATTCCCGATTGCGAGCCACGACTACCCCCTGGTATTCATTACGGCCGACGAAGGCAAGTCCTTCGCACCCATGTTGGTGCTGGGGCTCGCCGGGCAGCAAAACCTGTTCGTCACCGCCGGCGACACCTGGGAACCGGCGGCTTATGTTCCTGCCTATGTGCGGCGCTACCCGTTCTGCATGACCCGTGTCATGGTCGACGGGCAGGAAGCGCCGGAGCGCGTTGCCTGCGTCGAAAAACGTGCGATCAACGACAAAGGTGAGAAGCTGTTCGACGATAAAGGCACTGCCCTGCCTGAATGGGAGCAACGCCAGAAGCTGCTGTTCGAATATGAGGCCGATCTCGCGCGCACCGAAGAGATGTGCAAGCTGCTCGCGCAGCATCAACTGCTCGAGCCTTTCACCATGCAGGCGGTGCCCAACCAGGGCGAGCCGCTGCAGCTGACCGGCATGTTCCGCGTCGCCGAAGCGAAGCTGGCCGAACTCGATGGGGCGACACTGAAAGACCTGGTGCAGAAAGGCGTGCTCGGGCGAATCTATGCGCACCTGATGTCGCTCGAAAATTTCCAGCGTCTGCTGGGACGCCGTGGCGACACCGCCAAACCGGCGGCCGCGGAAAAACCCGCCGGGAAAAAAGCTTAATCAGCCGGGCGCCGGTACGCCCAGGCCAGCATCACCACGCCCGCCGCTATCATCGGCAGCGACAGCCACTGTCCCATCGAAAAACCGAACGCCAGCAGCCCCAGAAAACTGTCCGGCTCGCGCGTGAACTCCACCGCAAAGCGGAACGCGCCGTAACCGATCAGGAAACACGCCGACACGGCGCCGCGCGGCCGCGGCTTGGCTGCAAAACACCATAGCAGGACAAATAACACGACGCCCTCGAGCGCAAACTCGTAGAGTTGCGAAGGGTGACGCGGCACGCGGTCGACGTTCGGAAAAATCATCGCCCACGGACCGTCGGTCGCGCGCCCCCACAATTCCGCATTGATGAAATTGCCGAGCCGCCCGGCGGCGAGCCCCAGCGGCGCCAGCGGCGCGATGAAATCCGTGATCGCGAGCCACTTCAACCCGCGCGCGCGCGCATACCACCACAGCGCGATGATGACGCCGAGAAAGCCGCCATGGAAAGACATGCCGCCTTCCCATACGTAAAAAATCTTCCACGGCTCGGCGAAGTAATCGCCGAATTTGTAAAACAATACGTAACCCAGGCGCCCGCCGGCGATGACCCCGAGGATGCCGTAAAACAACAGGTCGTCGAATTGCTGCGCGCTTACCGCGGAATGCGCGCGCGACTTGATCGCATAGCGTCCGGCCAGCCAGATCAACGCGAAACCGAGCAGATAAGTCAGGCCGTACCAGCGTATGGCGAGCGGACCGAACAGTTGGATGGCAACCGGGTCGAACTGCGGGTGAACCAGCATTGTGCCCTGAGGTTTGGGTTAAAATCATCGATTATACGTAACGCTGTCAAGGATACGTCATGGCACTGAACAAACGCAGCCGCCTCATCACGCACGGCGACGCGCGCTCGCCCAATCGCGCCATGCTGCGCGCGGTCGGCTTCGGCGACACCGATTTCGAAAAACCCATCGTCGGCGTCGCCAACGGCCATTCCAACATGAATCCATGCAACGCCGGCATTCAGCCGCTGGTAGACCGCGCGATGGCGGCACTGCGGGAAATCGGCGCGATGCCGCAGGTGTTCGGCGTGCCCACCATCACCGATGGCATCGGCATGGGCACCGAGGCGATGAAGTATTCGCTGGTGTCGCGTGAAGTCATCGCCGACGCCATCGAAACGTCGGTCAACGGCCAGGCCATGGACGGCGTGCTGGTGTGCGGCGGCTGCGACAAGACCATGCCTGGCGGCATGATCGCCATGGCGCGCATGAACGTGCCCGGCATTTATGTTTATGCCGGCACCATCAAACCCGGCAAGTGGAAAGGCCAGGACCTGACGGTCGTCAGCGTGTTCGAGGCGGTCGGCGCCTTCAGCGCGGGCAAGATGGCGCGCGAAGATTTCATCGGCATCGAAAAAAACGCCTGCCCTTCGGTGGGCGCCTGCGGCGGCATGTTCACCGCCAATACGATGTCGTCGTCGTTCGAAGCGCTCGGCATGAGTTTGCTCGGTTCTTCACAAATGGCTTCGCCCGATGCCGAGAAAGCCGATTCGGCCGCCGCGTCTGCCGCGGCACTCGTCAATGCGATCCGGCTCAATCTGCGGCCGCGCGACATCATCACGCGCAAATCGATCGAGAATGCCGCCGCCCTGATCATGGCGACCGGCGGCTCGACCAACGCGGTGCTGCATTATCTGGCGATCGCGCATGCCGCCGAGGTCAAATGGACAATTGACGATTTCGAGCGCGTGCGGCGCAAAGTACCGGTGATCTGCGATTTGAAACCTTCCGGGCGCTACGTTGCAACTGACTTTCATCGCGCAGGCGGCGTGCCGCAGGTGCTGAAGATGTTGCTGGCGCATGGTCTCCTGCATGGCGACTGCATGACGATTACCGGCAAAACGCTGGCTGCGGAACTCGCCAATATCCCGGCGGAGCCGCGCAAAGATCAGGATGTGATCCGGCCGTGGAACAACCCTTTATATGCGCATGGCCACCTCGCGATACTCAAAGGCAATCTCGCGCCCGAAGGTTGTGTCGCCAAGATCACCGGACTGAAATCGCCCAAGATCACGGGGCCGGCGCGCGTGTTCGACTCCGAACCCAAAGCGATGAACGCGATACTCGCGAAAAAAATAAAACCCGGCGACGTGCTGGTGATCCGCTATGAAGGCCCCAAAGGCGGCCCCGGCATGCAGGAAATGCTGGCGCCGACGTCGGCGCTGATCGGCCAGGGGCTTGGCGAATCGGTGGGCCTGATTACCGACGGCCGCTTTTCCGGCGGCACCTGGGGCATGGTGGTCGGACATGTCGCGCCCGAAGCTTTCGAAGGCGGGCCGATAGCACTCGTCAAGGAAGGCGACTCCATTACCATCGACGCGCACAAGCGCCTGATCCAGGTCAACGTGACCGCCAAAGAACTCGCGCAGCGTAAAAAGAAATGGCGCCAACCCAAGCCGCGTTACACGCGCGGCCTGCTCGCCAAGTACGTGAAGCTCGTGTCCACCGCGAGCAAAGGCGCGGTAACGGACTAGCCGGGTCAAGAGCGGGCAGCGCGCCCATGCCATCATTGATAACTGCCGCTTGGGCCGCATGGGGTGCCGCCAATCTGCCGGTTGCGGATAAATTCGCCGCAGACGATCTCGCCGGCGCCATCGTCAAGCTCGGCATCCGCGTGCCGCCGACCGCGCGCACCGCCGACATGCTGGGCACCGAGCGCGAAGGTACCGGCGTATTGATAGACGATGCCGGGCATATCCTGACCATCGGCTACCTGCTGCTCGAAGCGCAATCGATACTGATCGTCGCCGCCGACGGCCGGGTGTTGCCGGCCACTGTCGCGGGCTTCGATCACGCCACCGGCTTCGGCCTCGTGCGTGCGGCGCAATCGCTTGATCATCCGCCGCTGGCCTTGGGCGACAGCAGCGCCCTGCGCGAAATGAGTACCGTGGCCGTCGCCGCGCATGCGGGTGCCGGCGGCTGGTCCAACGCCTGCATCGTCAAGCGGCGGTCTTTCACCGGCTGGTGGGAGTACGCGCTCGATGACGCAATTTTCACCGCACCGGCGCGCGACAATCACAGCGGCGCCGCGTTGATCGACGACGAAGGCCAGTTGATCGGCATCGGCTCCTTGTGGGTCGGCGATGCTATCGATGCCGGCGCGGCGTTTCCCGGCAACATGTTCGTGCCAACCGATCTCCTGAAGCCCATCCTCAAAGATCTCACCACGCAGGGCCGGCGCAGCGGAGCGGCGCGCCCCTGGCTGGGGATTTATTCGGAGGAAATGCGCCAGCACCTGGTCGTCACCCAGGTGTTGCGCGATTCGCCGGCGGAACGCGGCGGCTTGAAGCGCGGCGACGTCATACTGGCACTCGGCGGGCAGGCAATCGGCAACCAGGCCGAGTTCTATCACGCGTTGTGGGCAAGCGGCGGCGCCGGCAACCAAATCACGCTGCAAATCTGGCGCGCCAAGACTGTGCACGAAATCAGCGTGCATTCGATAGACCGCATGGAATATCTGCGGGCCGGCCCCGCATCTGCGCATTGACAAGATTGCCGTGAGGTAAAAACGCCGGCGGCGTTTGTGCGGCTGATCCGCGCCTCTCTTTAAAGCCCGTTTTGCCCCTCCCCGGGGCGGAATTCAGGGTTATGTTCGATACCGTACAGATATCCCTGCGGTGGACATTAAGATGGCTACTCAATGTCCCCTTGAAACGAATCCGCCATCATGCTTACTGATACTCAGGGTGTTAACAACGCCGCATTAGAGATTGCGCCGGACAGCGACAACGCCAGCCTGCAAGAATTCCAATTGGCCGAACTGATCGTCACCACGCTCAACCTGGAAGTCACGGCGGCCGAAATCGGCCCCGAAGCGCCGCTCTACGGCGAAGGGCTGGGACTGGATTCGATTGATATCCTGGAGCTCGCGCTGGTGATTTCCAAAACCTATGGGGTCCAGTTGCGCCCGGACGACGAAAACAACCTGAAAGTTTTCAGCTCATTGCGCAGCCTGAACCGCCATATACAGCAGCATCGCATCACGTAAATGGCGCGCCGGCTCGGGTGGCTGTGGCCGGCGCTGATTCTGCTGTCGGGTCTCGGATATCAATACCTCGTTCACTCGGCCCTCGCCGGAGAACAAATCGAATCTATCCGTATCGCGCTGGCATTTCTGCCGCTGCTGGTGCTGGCGTGGTGGGTAGCAGCCCGCGCCCGCAATAAACCGCTGTGGCTGTTTGTCCTGCTTGCAGCGGGTGCGGCAATCTATTTGTTGGAGCAACTAACGCGCTGGGGACTGGCCGCGGCGTACGGCATTCCCCACGCCGCCATCTACCTGTCTTTGTTGTGGCTGTTCGGCCACACGCTCTGGCAAGGCAAAGAGCCGCTCGTTACCCGGCTGGCCCGCCGCGTGCATGGCACGCTGCCGCCGGCACTTGCTGCCTATACACGCCGCGTGACCTGGGCCTGGTGCGTTTTTTTCGGCGCGCAGATCGCGGTTTCCATCCTCCTGTTCAGGTTTGCGTCGCTCAACGTCTGGTCGCTGTTCATCAACGCCCTGAATATTCCGCTGGTCGCCCTCATGTTCATCAGCGAATACGTTTATCGCTTGATTCGCCACCGCGAATTTCCCCACGCGTCGTTGATCGACGGCATACGCGCGTTTTCGCACGATACCGCGCACACTGGCAGCGCTCGCACATGATCACCCTGCCCCTGGTGCGCGCTTGCCGCGATGACGCGGTGTTCGCGTATCGCAACCGGCAGCCCATTAGCATGGCGCGCTTCTTGAGCGACATTGAGCAATTGGCGGCGCTGCTGCCCGCCCGCCGCTATATCCTGAATTTGTGCGCCGACCGCTACCACTTCGTCGTCGGTTTTTTCGCGGCGCTGCTGCGGCAGCAAATCAGCCTGCTGCCTCCCAACCATACGCCCGACCTCATCGGGCAGCTTGGACGAACCTATGCCGATGTTTATTGTTTGACCGATGACGCCAACCACGACCGCACACTGGAAACAGTGTTCTATCCCGCGTCGTCCGGCCCGGAGCAGGCGGTGCCGTCCGTTCCGCGCCTGCCCGCCGACCAGATCGCCGCCATCGTATTTACGTCAGGCTCCACCGGGCAGCCCGTGCCGAACGAAAAATCCTGGGGCGGTCTGGTGCACAGCGCCGCGGCCGAAATCGACCGCCTGGGCCTGCACGCATATCCCGGCATGGCTGTCCTCGGCACAGTACCGCCGCAGCACATGTACGGCCTGGAATCCACGGTGCTCATGGTCATGCAAGGCGGCCTTGCGCTGCATGCCGGGCGGCCGTTTTATCCCGCCGACATCCTGGCCGAGCTGACAGCGCTGCCACGGCCGCGCTGCCTGGTTACGACGCCGATACACCTGCGCGCGCTGTTGGCCGAACCCGCCGCATTGCCGCCGCTCGATTTTTTGCTGTGCGCCACTGCACCGCTGCCGCCGCAACTGGCCGCCGCCGCGGAAACGCGTTTTGCCGCGCCGCTGTATGAAATTTACGGGTGCACCGAAGCGGGACAGATAGCCACCCGACGCACGGTCGAAACAATCGAGTGGCGCGCTCTGCCAGGCATCAAGCTGTGCCAGGACGCGCAAGGGACCTGGGTCAACGGCGGGCATGTCGAGACCGCGGTTTTATTGCACGACGTCATCGAATTGCGCGGCCCCGGCAGGTTTCTGTTGCACGGCAGAACCGCGGACCTGGTGAACATCGCGGGGAAAAGAACATCGCTCGCGAGCCTGAACTATCATCTGAACTCCATCAGCGGCGTGCGCGATGGCGTGTTCGTCATGCCCGAGCAAAATGATGTCGCGGCAACCCGCCTGACGGCGTTCGTGGTCGCGCCCGGACTCACCCGCAAGGCCGTAATAAACGCGCTGCGTCAGCGCGTCGACGCCGCATTTTTGCCGCGTCCGCTGTGTCTCGTCGCGTCCCTGCCGCGCAACGACACCGGCAAGCTGCCGCGCGAGGCGCTATGCCGGCTCGTCGCCGAGTACGCAACACAGCCGGAGCAATCATGATCGCTGTCGACCAGCTTTTTCCGCTCGATCACCCGGCTGCGCAGGGCCATTTCCCGGGCAATCCCATCATTCCCGGCGCGGTGCTTTTGAGCGAGACCTTGCAGGCCATTGAAAAAAGCCTGGACTTGCGCCTGGTGCCGGCACAGTTGAGATCGGCCAAATTTCTGCATCCAGTGCGGCCCGGGGAAACCGTGCGCATCGAGTTTTCGATTTTTTCGGCAGGCACGATCGAGTTCGCATGCTCGGTCGGGCCGACGTCTGTAATGACGGGAGCGGTGGCATGCGAGGCCCTATTTACACCGGCCTAGAAAGCGGGCAGCGCGATATCAGCCTGGATGCAACAACGCGCAAACCCGGGCTGGACAAGCGATCGCGCCCCGATTGGGTGGTGCGCCCGGAGCGCAGCAACAAGTTCGCATTGCGCTTTATCGTGTGGGTGGCGCTGACGCTGGGCCGCCCTGCCGCGCGCCTGCTGCTCTACCCGGCCTGCCTCTACTTCCTGATTTTTTCACCGGCATCGCACGCGGCTTCGACCGGATATCTGCGCAAAGCTTTGGGCCGCGAACCCGGGCGCGCGGACTCTTTTCGTCACTGCCACACTTTTGCCGCCACCCTGCTCGACCGGGTTTTTCTGTTCAACGATCAATATGCGCGGTTCGACGTGCGCGTACATGGCGAAGATATTCTCTTCGAAATGACGGCGCGCGAAGAAGGCTGCTTTCTGCTTGGCGCGCATATGGGCAGTTTCGAAATTATCCGCGCGCTCGGCAGGCGCAATACTGCGGCCCGGATCAGCCTCGTCATGTATGAGGAGAACGCCCGCAAATTCAACGCTGCTCTCGCCGCCATCAATCCCGCCCTCAGCATGCAGATTATTTCGCTGGGCAAAATCGACTCCATGCTGAAAGTGGAAACGGCATTAAAGCGGGGTGAAATCGTCGGCATGCTGGGCGACCGCACGTTTCAGGGCGAGGGCACTATTGCCTGCGATTTCTTCGGTGAAAAGGCGCACTTCCCCAGCGGGCCGTTTCGCCTCGCCGCGATGCTGAAACGGCCGATTGTGCTGATGTTTGGCCTGTATCGTGGCGGCAATCGTTACGATATTTATTTCGAACGCCTCGTCAATGCATGGCCGGCACCGCGCGCGGAGCGCAATACTCTTTTCGAACAGGCGCAGCGCGGGTACGCCGCGCGCCTGGAACACTACTGCCGCGATGCTCCTTACAACTGGTACAACTTCTATGACTTCTGGCGCTAGGACATTGATGCGTTACGCGCTTGCCGCGCTGCTATTGGCGGCAACGGGCATGTGCCCGGCCGCCGATACCGTCGCCGCGTGGGGGATAGAGCAACTCATGCAAAACCTGGCGCAGGTCAAGTCGGCGAAAGGCCGGTTCGTCGAGCGCAAATATCTCGCCATGCTGAATACGCCGCTCAATTCTTCCGGCACGCTGATCTACACCGCGCCCGGGCGCCTGGAAAAGTACACGCTGCTGCCCAAACCCGAAACCCTGGTGCTGGAGCAGGACCGGCTCGCCATCGAATATAAAGACCGCAACCAGCGCCGCACGCTGATGCTGCAGGACTACCCCGTCATCTGGGCCTTCGTCGAAAGCATACGGTCGACGATGGCCGGCGACCTGCAGACCCTGAACCGCTTTTACCGCACCAGCCTCGAGGGCAGCGAAGACCAGTGGCGTCTGTCGCTCAAACCGGCCGAGCCAAAAATGCAAAGCATGGTGAAAGAAATCCACATCGGCGGCAGCCGCAACCGGGTGCGCTCGATCGAGATCACCGAAGCCGAAGGCGACCGCTCGATCATGACTATCACCGAGGACGCATCGTGACGGCACCACCTTCATCGCGCTGGGCAATCGCCCTTTGGCTGGCGACTGTCCTGATTTGCGTAGCGGTCATCGCCAGGACCGAGTTCAGCGCCGATCTGTCCGCTTTCCTGCCGCGCTCGCCCACGCCGGTTCAACAAGTACTGGTAGAACAGTTGCGCGACGGCGTGGTGTCCCGGCTCATCCTCATTGCCATCGAGGGCGGGGCGCCAGACGCGCTGGCGCAAACCAGCAAGCGCCTGGCGGCGGAGTTGCGCAAACAGCAGGAGAGTTTCGCCACCATCAACAACGGCGAAGACAGCGGCTTGACCAAAGACCGCGAATTTCTCTGGCGCAATCGTTACCTGCTGAGCCCGGCAGTCAGCGCAGAACATTTTTCCGGCACGGCATTGCGCGCCGCGCTGGAGGAAAACCTGCAACTGCTCGGTTCCCCCGCCGGCATGATGGTGCGGCGCATTTTGCCGCAGGACCCGAGCGGCGAATTGTTGCGCCTCGTCGAACAGTTCGAAGGCCAGGCCAGGCCCGACGTGCAGCACGGCGTATGGTTTTCAAAAGACGGCCTGCGCGCGCTGCTGGTGGCGCAGTCGCAGGCCGCGGGTTACGACATTGACGCACAGGAACGCGCTCTGGCGCTTATCCACAGCGCTTTTTCAAATAATGCGGACGCCAGCGCCGGCCATAAACTGCTGCTGACCGGTCCTGCAGTTTTTGCCGTCAATACCCGCGCCCGCATCAAAAGCGATGCGCTGCGATTTTCCGTCATCGCAACGGCACTCGTGGCAACGCTGCTGCTGGTACTCTACCGCTCACCGCGCGCGTTGATGCTCGGTTTATTGCCGGTGGCAAGCGGCGCGCTGGCGGGCGTGGCCGCAGTAAGCCTTGGTTTCGGCACGGTGCACGGCATTACCCTCGGGTTCGGCGCGACGCTGATCGGCGAGGCAGTGGACTACGCAATCTACCTGTTCACACAAATCACTCCGGGAACAACGCCGGACGACACGCTGACCCGCATCTGGCCCACGTTGCGGCTGGGTTTGCTGACTTCCCTTTGCGGTTTCGGCGCGATGCTGCTCTCCGGGTTCCCGGGGCTCGCGCAATTGGGATTGTTTTCGATTGCCGGACTCGTTATGGCCGTCGCGGTTACGCGCTACGTGCTGCCGGCGCTGCTGCCGGCGCAATTCGCCGTGCGCGCGGCAGCCGGCCTGGCACCGCAGGTGGCGGCCGTGGTGCGATTTGCGCCGCATCTGCGCTATCCGCTGATTGCGGTCACGGTACTCGCCATATTTTTTATCGCCACCCAGCGCGGCCCGCTGTGGAGCGACGAACTGGCGAGCCTGAGCCCGATCGCCAACAGCGACCGCTTGCTGGACGAGCAATTGCGGCGTGATATCGGCGCACCGGATGTGCGCCATCTGATAGTCGTCAATGCCCTTGACCAGGACGCCGCACTCGCTGCGAGCGAAAAAATTTCCGCGACCCTGCAACACTCGGTGCAACAGAAATGGCTGGCGGGCTTTGAGTCCCCCGCCGTTTACCTGCCCAGTCTCGCCACGCAACGCGCGCGCCAGACCGCGTTGCCCGAGACACAGATATTGCGCGCCAATCTGGATGAGGCACAGCGTGGATTGCCGTTTCGCAGCGGCCTGTTTGAACCGTTTCTGGCGGACGTCGCCGCAGCGAGAATGCAGCCGCTGCTCAGTCACGCGAGCTTGCAAGGCAGCGGACTGGCGTTGAAAATGGACTCGCTGCTGATAAAACGCAACAACAGCGGAAGCACCGGCTGGAGCGCCATGTTGCCATTGCGCGGCGTGACCGATGCGGCGGCCATCGCGCGCGAATTCGCACTGCTGCCGGACCAGGCGGCCGTGCTGGTCGATCTGAAGCGCGAGTCCGATGCTTTGTACCGGACTTATCGCCGCGAAGTCATTACCTACTCATTGCTCGGTATCGGCGCCATCGTGCTGCTGCTGCTTGCCACGCTGCGTTCGCCGCGCCGCGTGCTCGCAGTGCTGGCGCCGCTGGCCGCAGCGGTGACGATCACTTTCAGTTTGTTGGTGATGGGCGGCAATCCACTGTCGATTTTTCACCTGATAGGCCTCTTGCTGGTGGTCGC
>JAIOOZ010000290.1 GCA_021414185.1 Betaproteobacteria bacterium | reverse complement strand
TGATGCACGGCGCACACGACGAGGTTGATGCTGCGCGCCTGCAATTCGTAATGCACCATTTCCAGCGTATGCGCCGCCGTCGAATCCATATAGATCACGTGGTCCAGATCGAGGACCAACGTCTTGAGTCCGTGTTCGTGGGCGCGCGACAACACTTCCAGCGTGTCCGCCGCGCCAAAGAACAGCGCGCCGCTTGCTTCATAAACGGCAACGCCAGCGAAAACGTTCTCAGCATGCTTTGCGCGGGCGACTACGGTGACCTGCGCCATGCGCCGGATCAGCAGCAGGGAGGCCCACAGGATGCCGACCTGCACCGCGATCGTCAGGTCGAACACCACCGTCAGTATGAAAGTCGACAGCAGCGTGCCGGTGCGGCCCGGCGAGTAGCGCGGCATGGTTTTGAATTCGCTCCAGTCGCCCATGCGCACCGCCACCATGATGAGAATGGCTGACATGCAGGCGAGCGGAATGTATTTCGCCAGCGGCGCGGCGACGAGAACTATCAGCAGCAAGACCAGCGCGTGAATCATGCCGGCGATGGGCGTGCGCCCGCCATTGCGGATGTTGACGCTGGTGCGCGCGATGGCGCCGGTGGCGGGGACGCCGCCGAAAAACGGCGTCACGATGTTGGCGATGCCCTGCGCGATCAGTTCCTGGTTCGCGTCGTGCTTGTCCTTGATCATGCCGTCGGCGACCACCGCGCACAGCAGCGATTCGATCGCGCCAAGCAGCGCAATGGTGATGGCCGGCACGATCAGGTAGCGCAGGTGATCGAGGCTCAGGTCGGGCGCCTTGAATTGTGGCAGGGTCTGCGGAATGCCGCCGAACTTGCTGCCGATGGTTTCGATCGGCAGGTTGAACAATGCTGAAGCGAGCCCGCCGAGCAGCAGCACCACAACGGGACCGGGCACACGCTTGCCCCACTTGCTGGGCCACGCGGCAATCAGCAGCAGCGATGCGGAAGCGACCGCCAGCGTTTGCCAGCTTGCGGTGTGCAGTGCCGAGCCGAGGGCGCGGATCTGGGCAAAGAATTCGGCGGGCAGGGGCCCGGTGGCGAGGCCGAGGAAATCCTTGATCTGCGACAGGAAGATCAGCACCGCGATGCCGTTGGTAAACCCGATGATCACCGGCAGCGGGATGAACTTGATGAGCACGCCCAGGTGCAGCACGCCCATCGCGAGCAGGATGCAGCCGGCCATGAAAGTGCAGATCATGAGGTTGGCGAGCCCGTACTGGACGACGATGCCGTAAACGATGACGATGAACGCGCCGGTCGGGCCGCCGATCTGCACGCGCGAGCCGCCCAGCGCCGAAATGATGAAGCCGGCGATGATGGCGGTGAAGATGCCGGCTTCGGGTTTGACCCCGGAGGCGATCGCAAACGCCATCGCCAGCGGCAGCGCGACGATGCCGACGGTAATGCCGGCCAGCAGGTCGGCAATGAATATCTCGCGGTTGTAGCCCTTAAGGCATTCGATCAGCTTGGGCCGGAACGCAAAATGGCGCGAGAAAGTGATCATCGGCCGCGATTGTGCAGGGTCGCCAGCGGATGCATATTGATTTTTATCAACATGCGGGCAGAAACATGGTCACGCTACCCGGTACTTCTTGATCATCTTCTGATCGAGCACGATGCCGAGCCCCGGTGCATCGGTTACGGTGGCAAAGCCGTTCTTGATGGCGGGGCGGTTGAGCCACATTCTCTGCCACACCGGGTCGCGGTCGGGGTCGGCGAAGCATTCGAGGTAAGTGCCGTGCGGCACGGCGGCGAGCAGATGTTGCGCGACTTGCGCTTCCTCGTGGTGCGCCATGCGCACGCTGGCCGTGTAGCACAGTGCCGCGGCACGCTTCCAGTCGGTGATGCCGCCGCCTTCGGAAACGTCGAAATTGACGTAATCCACCGCGCCGCCGTCGACCAGCCGGCGCACGCCCTGGCTGGTGATTTCGCACTGGCCGGCGTTGACGGGGATGCGCGTTGACCGGCGCACGCGCGCCATCAGCGCAACGTCATCATGCCAATGGCAGGGTTCCTCGAACCACGTGATGTTGAGCGGCTCGATCAGGTGAGAAAATTTGATCGCATCCTGCACGTTCCAGCCGCGATTAGCGTCGACGACGATAATGAAATCATCGCCCACTGCTTTGCGCGCGGCCTGCACGCGCTTGAAATCCTGCTCGGGTGTGAGCCCGCCGACTTTGAATTTGCAGCCCGCCATGCCGGCCTTGCGATAGCTTTCGACTTCGCGGCCGTAATCGCCAAGCGTCTTGCCGTCGACGTAGTAGCCGCCGATGGAAATGATCGGCAGTTTATTGCGGTAGCCGCCCAGCAATTGCCGGATGCTTTTGCCCAGCGCCTTGCCGTGCAGGTCCCACACCGCGCAGTCGATGCACGAAATCGCCTCAAGCAGGTTTTTGCGGTCGCCGCTGGCGTGCGTCAGCGCGAACATTTTTTCCCACAAGCGTTCGATCGCGAAGATGTCTTCGCCGATGGCGAGCGGCGCGAGCAGCTTCTTGATCATGCGCACGATTTCCGCGCCGTGCGCGCGGTTGTCGCCGTTATAGACCTCGCTCACCAGGCCGCCCGCGTAAATGCGCGTGACAACGGTGCAGCGCTTCTTCACGTCGTAAGTGCTGCCGCCGAAGTTTTTCTTCAGCGGAATCGAGATGGCGACGGCTTCGACTTTTTCTATTTTCATCAAAAATCCTGGTTGAACCGCCAAGGCGCCAAGGACGCCAAGAAAAACAAGACGAACGATATAAAAATCCGGAAAGCATTGAGCGACGAAATTTTGTGCCTCTTGTAAATTCTATTCGTGCGTCCGGGTGTTTCGCTGCTTTTTCTTCCCTGCTCTTTTGGCGGCCTTGGCGTCTTGGCGGTTATATGTATTTAACCCGCATTCCGGGCCGGGCGCCGGCATCGGGCGACAGCAGGAAGATTCCCGGCGCTTCTCCCGAGGCAGCGAGCACCATGCCTTCGGACATGCCGAACTTCATTTTGCGCGGCGCGAGATTGGCGACGACAACCGTCAGTTTGCCAACCAACGTGGCGGGGTCGTACGCCGACTTGATGCCGGCGAATACTTGGCGCGTGCCGAGTTCGCCGACGTCGAGCGTCAGTTTGAGCAGCTTGTCCGCGCCTTCGACGTGCTCCGCGTTCGCGATTTTGGCGATGCGCAAATCGATCTTGGTGAAGTCGTCGATTTTGATGGTGCCATCGCCTGCGGCAGCGGGTTGAGGTGCGGGCGGAACGCCAGACTTTGCGGGAGTGGCGGGATGTGGCGTGGAGGCGGTCACTTTGGGAGTATCCTTTTCAATTTCGAACAGCGCGTCGAGCTGTTTTTCTTCGACGCGGGTCATGAGATGCTTGTACTCGTTGATGCGATGTCCGTCCGCAAGCAATGTGGAAGCATCGCTCCATTGAAGAGAGTTGATGTTCAGGAACCCTTCGACATTGCGGGCCAATTCCGGCATCACGGGTTTTAGGTAAAGAGTCAATAGCCTGAATGCGTTGATCGCCTGCGAGCATATCTGGTGCAGAGCTTGTTTTTGCCCGGGGTCCTTCGCGATTTCCCATGGTTTCGCGTCGTTGACGAACTGGTTGACTTGGTCCGCTAACGACATGATCATGCGCAGCGCATGACCGAATTCCCGATCGTTATAAGCGGTCTGGATCTGGCCGGCGTGTTTTTGCAGGTTCTCGACGGAGGCGTGTGCAGGCCCGGCAGTCAATTTGCAGTCGAATTTCTTCAGAAACCCCGCGCACCGGCTGGCAATATTGATGTACTTGCCGACGAGATCACTGTTTACCCGCGCCATGAAATCTTCAGGATTGAAATCAATATCTTCGACGCTCGCATTGAGCTTGGCCGCAATGTAATAGCGCAGCCACTCCGGATTCATACCGACGTCGAGATAGCGCAGCGGTGAAATCCCCGTGCCGCGGCTCTTGGACATCTTCTCGCCGGAGACCGTGATGAAGCCGTGCACGTTGATCTGGTCTGGGTCCTTGTAGGGCTTGCCGGCGAAGTGCAGCATCGCGGGCCAGAACAGCGTGTGGAAGTAAATGATGTCCTTGCCGATGAAGTGAATCTGCTCGGACTTCGGATCGGCGAGGAATTTCTCGAAGTCGATGCCTTTTTTCGCGCAGTAATTCTTGAAACTCGCGAGGTAGCCGACCGGGGCGTCCAGCCAGACATAGAAGTATTTGCCCGGTGCGTCCGGAATCGGGATGCCGAAGTAGGGTGCGTCGCGCGAGATGTCCCAGTCGCCGAGAGCCTTGTCGCCTTTGCCTTCGAGCCACTCTTTGGCTTTATTCGCAACTTGTGGCTGCAGACGGCCGGGTTTATCGAGCCATTGCTTGATGAAATCTACGCACTTCTTGTCTGATAATTTGAAGAAGTAGTGCTCTGATGTTTTCATGACCGGCGTTGCGCCGGACAAGGTCGAATACGGATTTTTCAGGTCCGTTGGCGCGTAAACGGAACCGCAGACTTCGCATGCATCGCCGTACTGCTCTTTCGCGCCGCACTTCGGGCATTCGCCCTTAATGTAGCGGTCAGCGAGGAACATGTTCTTGACCGGGTCGTAAAACTGCTCGATCGGTTTCGAATAGATGAGCCCCGCCGCTTTCAGCTTGCGGTAAATGTCCTGCGACAGCTCGGTGTTTTCCGGCGAATGGGTCGAGTGCCAGTTGTCGAAGGCGATATGAAAGCCGTCGAGGTATTTTTTGCGCTCGGAACCGATGCGGGTAACGAGCTGTTCGGGCGTGATGCCTTCGCTTTCGGCCTTGAGCATGATGGGCGCGCCATGCGCGTCGTCCGCGCACACGAAATGCACTTCGTTGCCCTGCATGCGCTGGAACCGCACCCAGATATCGGCCTGGATGTACTCCATGATGTGGCCGATATGGAACGATCCATTGGCATAGGGCAGGGCGGTAGTGGCGAAGATCTTGCGGGTCATTTGCGGGATAGCCGGGGTAAGCCTTGAATTGTAACAAACCCCCTATGGATTTAAGGGTTTTCCGACGGTTTTGTTGGGCTTTGCCAGTGTAATTGTTTAGAATTCCGGCCTCACTGCTCAAGATCCGGGACTACCCATGGCAATCACCGAACAGCAAGTCCAGGCCGCGCTCAAGGAACTGACCGATCCCAACACGGGCAAAGACTACGTGACGGGCAAGGAAGCGAAGAACATCAAGATCGACGGCGACAACGTGTCGCTCGATATCCTGCTGGGCTACCCGGCCAAGACCCAGATCGAGCCGATCCGCAAGCAGGTGGTCGCCAAGCTGAAGACCATCCCGGGCATCGGCAGCGTGACCGCGAATGTGACGATGAAAATCGTTTCACATGCGGTGCAGCGCGGCGTCAAGCTGGTTCCGGGCGTCAAGAACATCATTGCGGTCGCCTCGGGCAAGGGCGGTGTCGGCAAAAGCACGACGGCCGTCAATCTGGCGCTGGCGCTCGCCGCCGAAGGCGTGAGCGTCGGCATGCTGGACGCGGACATCTACGGCCCGTCGCAGCCGACCATGCTCGGCATTACCGGGCGGCCGGAATCGAAGGACGGCAAGCGCCTTGAGCCGATGGAAGGCCACGGCATACAGGCGATGTCGATCGGCTTCCTGATCGATGTCGAGACGCCCATGGTGTGGCGCGGCCCGATGGTCACCCAGGCGCTCGAGCAATTGCTGAACGAAACCAACTGGCGCGATATCGATTACCTGGTGGTCGATCTGCCGCCGGGCACCGGCGACATTCAATTGACGCTGGCCCAGCGCGTGCCGGTCACCGGCGCGGTTATCGTGACCACCCCCCAGGACATCGCGCTGATGGATGCCCGCAAGGGTCTCAAGATGTTCGAGAAGGTCAATATCCCCATCCTCGGCGTGGTCGAGAACATGAGCCTGCACATCTGCTCCAAGTGCGGCCATGCGGAGAACATTTTCGGCAGCGGCGGCGGCGACCGCATGAGCAAGGACTATGGCATCGATTTGCTGGGCTCCCTGCCGCTCGACATCCGCATCCGCGAGCAGGCCGATTCGGGCAAACCCACCGTGGTCGCCGACCCCGACGGGCAGGTGGCCGAGATTTACCGCCAGATCGCGCGCAAGGTCGCCGTCAAGATCGCCGAGAAGCAGCAGGACCACTCGGC
>JAIOOZ010000289.1 GCA_021414185.1 Betaproteobacteria bacterium | reverse complement strand
TAGAGCGCCGGCGAGGTCGACATGCCGATGTGCATCAGCAATAACGTATAGCCGTCGTTCTTCGCCTTCGCCACCTTGTTGATGCCGATAGTGCCGCCGGCGCCAGCGGCGTTGTCGATGATGACCTGTTGCTTGAGCAGGTTGGTAAGCGTCACGCCGAGATTGCGCGCGAGCGTGTCGGTGGGCCCGCCGGCTGCAAACGGGACAACGACCACGACCTGTTTGCTCGGGTAGTCCTGTGCGAAAACGCCGGCCGCGGCGGCCAGGGAAAGCGCGCACAATAAACGCAGGGATTTGTTCAGCATGTGCTTCTCCTCAGTGACTTTAGTGGTCTGGCAGGGCTCAATGCGCTGACACGAATTGCTCGCTGCCGCGCCGGCCCGTCCTAGTTCCGCATCACGTAAAAGCAGGCGGTATTCAAGTCTACCCCAATGCAGAATTCCCGGGCAATGCGGGGTCAGGGCCGCGCCAGAAATTCCTCGATAATCGCAGCCAGCTTCTCGGGTTGATCGTGGTGCATCATGTGTCCGCAGTCTGGCAGCTCGATTTCCCTGAAGTCCCTGAAAGCCGCCTTGCGCTCGGCCAGTTGCTGCACGGAATCGGTGCGCCAGCCGCGGCCGTTCGTTTCGTCTCCGGCAACCCACAGGACGGGTGCCGTGACCTGCCGCCAACACGCCAGTAGTTCCTCGAGCCGGGTCAAAACGGGGTTGACGAACTTGTGCTTCGGGTCGCTGCGCAGCGTGACTTCGGCGGGGCCGGTCTGCTTGGCCCAGTGCTGGGCAAGGAAGTGCGCCTGCTCGTCCGTCAGGCGCCGGTTGTTTTTTTTAAGGCGGGCCGCGACCGCGTCGAACGAAGTGTAGGAATTGAAGCGCGGCGGCTCGCGCAACTCATCGAGCCATTGCCGGTAGCGCCCGGCTGCCTGGTCCGGCGCGGTGCGTCCCATGCCGAAGCCTTCGAGCGAGACGAGCCTCGCGACGCGCTGCGGCCGTATACCCGCATAAGTGCAGGCGACGTTGCCGCCCATGCTGTGCGCGACCAGGTTGACCGGCATGTCGGGCTGGTAGATTTCCAGCAGCGCGTCGAGATCGGCGTAGTAATCGGGAAACCAATAACCGCCGGCCGCCCATTCGGTCAGTCCGAAGCCGCGCCAGTCGGGCGCGACGACGTACCATTCGCGCTGGAAGCAATCGACCAGAAACTGGAACGACGCCGAGACGTCCATCCAGCCATGCAGCAAAAACATTTTCGGCGCGGCAGAGTCGCCCCAGGTGCGCACGTGGTAGCGCAGGTTGCGTATGGTGTGTATATGCGATTGGCTGGGTTTCATGGGCGGTGTTTGATACTCAGGCGAGGCATGCTCGTTGGTGGAATTGTATTCATCGTTCGGTCCTTAATAGCGCGAGAGACGAAGAAGCAGGATAGACGATAGACGGTCCCCCCTCTCGTCTCTCGCCTGGCGCCTCTCCTGTTTTTAAACTATTCCTGCCCGATTTCCGGCGCGACGCTTTTCTGGCCGCGCAGCGTGAGCCACGACAACAGCGCCAGGCTCGCGCCGATCAGCAGCATGCCGACGATTTCGGTGCCGCCGGGTTCTTCGCCGTACTGGAGTTTCGACAGCAGGACGCCGAGCGCGGGGACCGCCATCATGCCGAGGCTCGCAATCCCCGCCGGCAGATGCTTGAGTATATACAGCCACAGCAGCCAGCCGGCGACCGAGCCCAGCACAATGCCGTACGCGAGCATGATTACGAAGTAGCCGCTCCATTCGATCGCGCGCGACGGCACCAGCCACGCGATGACGACGCCCACTATGCCGCCCAGCAACATCTGCCACGCTGTCACCGGCAGCATGTCGAAATTGCCTTCATTGCGCCATCGCTTCACGATGATCGAGCTTATCGCCCAGCACACGCCCGCCAGCACCGCATACACGCGGCTGGCCAGGCTGCCGGCAAGGTTCCACGGTTCGAGCACCAGCACGAGTCCGATCGCCGTCAATCCAATAGCAATCCATTGCAGGCCGCGGATACGCTCGCCGAGCAGCGGCCACGCAAGGAGCAGCGTCCAGAACGGGAAGGTGTAAACCAGTACGGTCGATTTGCCGACCGCGCCGGCGACCAGCGCCCACGCCGCGAAACACAGAAAGCCGGTGGTCTGGAAGATTCCCAGCAGCATCAGCCGCGCGGGCGCGACCGGCGCCAGCGGTTTTTTCATCCATATCATGGCGATGAACAGAAGTACCGCGCTGGGCATCGTGCGCAAGGCAGCGATATCGAAAGGGCCGGCGAAGCGCAGGCTTTCTTTGAGCACGATCCAGTTGTAAGCCCAGATCAGAGACAACAGGCAAAGTGCCGCAAGCGCGGAACGGGTGGCTGATACGGGCGGTGGCATTCCGGCGCGAAATTGGTTAAGTTATAGCGGACGAAAACAGGCAACGCGGATTATGCGGCAAATTTCCGCGCAGCACCTATACGTATACCCGCAGCACCTATGCGAAGACCACGGGCCAAACTCATTTTTTTTATTTGCGTGCTGGCGCTCGCGTCTTTTGCGCCAGGGTCATCGCACGCGCAGGCCGCCGCCACGTTCGATCAGGGCCTGCTGTGGCGCGTGGAGAAGCCGGGTACTGCGGCCAGTCATCTGTTCGGCACCGTGCATCTCGCCGACAAGCGCGTCACGGCTTTGCCCGACCTGGTGCGCAAACAGTTCGACGCCGCGAAGTCGTTCACCATGGAGGTTTCACCCGATCAGTCGAACATCGCAACGCTGGCCGCGCGCATGGTGTATATGGACGGCCGCGACCTGCCGGGCGTCGTGGGCGAGGAATTTTTCCGCAAGGTTGCGGCGCTGACCGCGGGCATCGGCCTGCCGGCGGAAATGGCGCGCATGTTCAAACCGTGGGCGATGGTGCTGCTGCTGCAGATGCCGCAACAGAAAATGGAAGACGTGCTCGATTTCATGCTGCAGCGCATGGCATCGCAGCAGGGCAAGCCGCTCAGCTATCTGGAAAGCGTCGACGAACAG
>JAIOOZ010000308.1 GCA_021414185.1 Betaproteobacteria bacterium | reverse complement strand
ATCCCACGCCGCGATGTTTGACCACCTCGCGAAAGGCCGCTTCATTTTTGGCATCAGCCCCGGCGCTCTTTCTTCGGACGCCGAGGCCCTCGGCCTGTTGCAGGAAGACCGCAACAAGATATTCGCCGAAGCGATCGACGTCATCCTCGCCATCTGGGAGCGCGACCCGCCGTATAACATCGACCTGCCGGGCAACCGCTTCAAGGTGACGACTGAGAAGACAAGCGTGGCGGAAATCCAGCGCGGCGTGATGTACAAGCCTTTCCAGAAGCCGCGGCCGGAAATCGTCGGCACCGTGGTGGCGCCTTTTTCGAAGGGCGTGATCGCGATGGGCGAACGCGACTTCCATCCGCTCTCCGCCAACTTCCTGCTTTCACACTGGTTGCCGAGCCACTGGACGAATTACGTGGAGGGGAAAAAACGCGCGGGGCTGGTGGCAAATGTTGCCGACTGGCGAGTGGCGCGCACCATCTTCGTCGCCGACGACGAACAGACCGCGCAGCGCTACGGCCGCACCGACCCCAACAGCCCGTACCGCTACTACTGGAACATGCTGCTGCGGAAAATGATGATTTCGAAACGCCACATCATTTTCAAGACCAGCGAGACGCAGGACGATCGCGAACTGACCGACGACTACATGGTGGACCGTCTGGTGCTATGCGGCACCGTCAACAATGTGGTCGATCAGATACTGAAACTGCGCGAAGAAGTCGGCGACTTCGGTGAAATCGTTTATGCCGGCATGGATTGGGTGGATGCCGGACTCGCCAGGCGTTCGATGGAACTGATGGCGACTGAAGTGATGCCAAGGGTAAATAAAGCGATTGGAGGGTGAAGGGGGAATGGGTGTTCACTCCTTCTCTCCTTCTCTCCTTCTCTCCTTCTCTCCTTCACTCCTTCTCTCCTTCACTCCTTCACTGCTTCACTTTGCTGCGCGCCGGCGTTTTGGCGTCCGCGGCAACTTCCGCCCGCGGCGCCAGCACCATCTGCGTCTGACTGATGATCGCGACCACGCGTCCGTCGGCATTCTTGAGCGTCGTCTGCCACACGTTGGTGCTGCGCCCGATGTGCAGCGGTTTCGACACGCCGGTAATCACTGGGCCCGCGCCAGCAGCGAAGAAATTGGTTTTCGATTCGAGTGTCGTCGTCATATGCCCCGGCGGCAGGTTCGCTACCGTACCTATCGCTCATCGACCGGCATTTCGGCGACGATTTTCTTTTTCGTGACGGACACGATGCGCATTCCCAGCGTGCGCGCGACGCCGTTCTGCATCACGCGGTGCGGATCGTGCGCGGGCGTGGCGGCCTTTTTAACGGAAGTCTTTTTCGTCATCAGATTTTCCACCCCAGCCATTCGCATACCGCGCGACCCATGATCCATTCCTTGTCATCAGCAGTGAGCCACGGGATTTCTTCGGTGAACATCGTGACGTGCTGGCGGTACGTAATCGGCGAGCGCGACAGATCGGTGCCCCAGAACAGGCGCTTGGGGCCAAATGCATCGTACGCGCGGCGGATGTAATCGTGCAGTTCCTTGTACGGATACTTGCCCGTCGAATAACACGGCAGCGCGCTTACCTTGGCGGCGACGTTCGGACGCTCGGCAATCGCGAGCAGCATGTCGAGATCGTGAAACGCTTCGGCGTCTTTTTTGCTGCTCGAGAGCGACAGGTGGTCCATGGTGATCTTCAGGCCCGGATATTTCTGCGCCACCTTGTCGATGAGGTACACCAGCGGCTGCGGTACCAGCACGTAGATGGGCACGCCGGCTTTTTCAGCCTCGCCCCACACCCAGTCCATATGGCCTTCGGTGAGCAGCGTGACCAGCACCGGGATGTGAAACGTGAAACGCAGCCCCAGCATGCCGGTCTGCTTGCGCCAGTTGGCGAGCTGGCCGCGCGATTTCGGATCCTGCGGATCGAGCCGGCCCATCACGGCAAAACGCTGCGGATGCGCGGCGGAGGCAGCGATGCCGAGGTCGTTGCGGTCGCCTTCCCACGACGGCGGCACGATCACCACGCGGTCTACACCCGCTTCGTTCATCTCGCGCA
>JAIOOZ010000288.1 GCA_021414185.1 Betaproteobacteria bacterium | reverse complement strand
TTCACGGCGTTCTGCCCGCTCGGCCGCGGCAAATTGTTCCAGGACCCGGTGTTAACCGAAATCGCCCGCGCCAAAGGCAGGACGATTGCGCAGATCGCGCTGCGCTGGCAGATCCAGCAGGGCAATATCGCGCCCATCCCGAGCTCGGCCAACCCGGCGCACATGGCCGAGAGCCTCGCGATCTTCGATTTTGCTTTGACGGACGAAGAGATGCGGCGCATCCACGCACTTGCGCGTCCCGATGGGCGCATCTCCAACCCTGCCGGCCGCGCACCGGTGTGGGACTGAAGCGGGCGCCGCGGCAGCGTTTCGCCGTATACTTGAAGCAGCCAAAACTTTCGCGGGCTTACCGTCATGCCGATATTTGAATTCAAATGCGCGTCCTGCAGCAACGAGTTTGAAACGTTGGTGCGCAACTCCTCGCCGGCGCCGGCGTGCCCGTCGTGCCACGGCACCGAGCTGCACAAGAAATTGTCGACTTTTTCGGCGGTTTCTAAATCGGCGTTCGGCGCAGTATCGAGTTCAGCCACGCTCGACACGCTGCCCGCGGGCTGTCCGAGCTGCGGCGACCCCGGCGGCCCGGGCTCCTGCCAGTTCTGACAAGCCGCAGCTTAATTCTTCAGCTTGAATTTCCGCCCGGGGGGCGTCCCGGCCACGAAGTGCACCGGGGTGAGCGCGGGGACTTTCACTTCATTGCAGACTTTCTGCACGTGGTACGCCTCGATCGGCGGTTTCCATCCCGTTTTGAATTCGCAGGTCACTTTCACGCAGGCGATGCTTTTGAGCCAGGCGCATAATCTCACTTCCGCGCCGGCGGGGTTTGTCAATTCGGTCAGGAACGACGCGCCCTCGTAATATGGTTTGTTCTTGCCGTCTTCCGCATGCACATCCTGCAGTACCGTAAAAAAACTGCCGTTCAAGTCGAGCATGCCGAGGACCCTCTCCATGAAGAGAGTGATGTCCGTCGAGTACGAGAAGCCGCCCAGCACGTCGCTGATGACCTGAAACTGGCCCAGCTCTCCCGGCGCGTACTCACGCAGGCGTTTGTCGAACAAATACCGCATCTGGTTGGCTTTCAGGGTGGCGGCTTGCTGGTGCCACGCTTCCGTCCTGCGGTCTTCTATGGACATGGCAACTGCCTGCGCTTTACGGTCGGGACGCTCCTGCCCGGCGTAATGCATGCGGTCGTACCTGGGATCGAAGTAATCGATGACGGCTTGTCCCCTGCCCGCGCCGATATCGAGCCAGCGGTCTTGCGGGCCGAGCAGGGCCAATGCGAGATCGAAAGCAGGAGGCAGCGTATGCGCGTATGACAGCAACGATCTGTCGATGACGTAACCGTCTGGCACCTTCTCGCCGCGGCTCTGGTAGATCTGCTCTTGCTTTGACAGTTCGTCCTTGAATTGCGGAGCGGTAGCGTCCGCCGCGCGGGCCTGCGGAAGCCACAGCACATGCAGAATAAGCAATGCAGCGGCGCGCAGCGTGGTATTTGTCATGCAGGATCCTCTTGGCCACCGGAAACGGCGGCACCCCGGATTCTAGCCATCTCGGAAACGCGGTATCAAGTACGGGTTTCTACGTACTAGGCGCGGAGGCTTGCAATCGCCGCGCGTTTCTGTGATACAGATAACCACCGCACACGCAGGCGTCGACACTATGTTTCGGAACACGCTTTTCATCAGCCGCTGCTTGGTCGTCATTGCGTGCGTGCTTCTGGCCGCCGGCTGCGGCAAGCCGCCGGAAATTGGCAAGACCCCGCTCAAGCCCAAGAATTACGGCGAGTTGCAGGGATACCTGCTCGGCCACAAACCCGATCTCGATACGTTTCGGTTGCGCGGCCCATTTGCCGTAACCACCAAAGAAGACTATCAAATCCGCCTCACTGCCGATGATGCTTTCAGCGCGGACCTGTATCTGGCCGGGCACGCAGAAAAAGCGCCACTGGTCATTATCCTGCACGGGCTCGAAGCGTCGAAAGAACTGCACGCGTTTCAGGCCGAGCATCTCGCGTCGTGGGGCATGCATTGCCTCGCGCTGCAACTGCCCAACCAGGGGCCGTGGATCGCCAACGGCAAAACCCTGGCGAGCATCGTGCAGGCGATCAATCGCCGGCCGGAAATCATCGACAACCGCGTCGATGCGAACAAGATCATCCTTGCCGGCCACTCGTTCGGCGGCGCCGCGGTGACAGTCGCGCTGGCCGAGGGTGCGCCCGCGGTTGGCGGCATCCTGCTCGACCCGGCGATAGCCGAAAGGGATTTCCCGAAAATCCTGCCGAAGATCACCAAGCCCATCCTGCTGCTGGGCGCCGACCTGCATGTCTCCGCGGCGCGCAACCGCGATTATTTTTATCGCTTCGTGCGCAGCGGCATTGCAGAAATTTCGATCAAGGATGCGGCACACGAAGACGCGCAGTTTCCGTCCAACGTCGGCGTCGCCACGGAAGAACTGCAGATCACTTTTGCCAGCGCGCTGACGGCGGCCGCCTTCAGCCTGTGGTCGACCGGCAGTTTCGACTATGCGTGGAGCAGCTTTGGCGACGGCGTCGCCAGCGGAAAATTCATCAACGCACGCAAAAAGTAAACGTGCCGGGTCTTACGTCGTGCGCGGCACGAACGCCGGGCCCAGCGGCTCCAGCCGCACGCCGGCGCGCAGATGCTTGTACGGATACTTGCGCGCATCGACCAGGTGCGCGCCGGGGTGCTTTTGACGACCAGGATCTTCTGCTCCGTCGGCTCGACGCCGATGTGGCGGAGTATCTCGAGGTCGTATGCCTGCATGCGCTTGCTCGCCACCACGATGCTCACGCCGCCGATGGTGAGCAGCGCGGTCGGCCCGAGTTTCGCTTCGCGCCCGCCGACGCAGAGCCCCTTGCACATGAAGCGGCCGTCGGAGAGGCGCGTAACGCGGAACGTCCCGCGAAAAGGTTTGACGTTCGGCAGCGGCGTGCAGCCGCCGAGTTCAATCGTGATGTCCGCCCCTTCGCCCGCTGCGTGCGCCGCTGCCGCGGCCTTCGCGTCTGTGAGCACGCAGAGCGCAGCCGTCTCGGCATGACTGCGCACCAGCGCTTCGAGCATGCCGGGGGTGTCGCCGGTGCCGCCGCCGCCGGCATTGTCCTGCGTGTCCGCGATCACGACCGGCTTTGTGGCCTTGGCGCTGATCTTCATCGCCTGGCGCACTGCCTCGTCGGGATCAAGCAGCGGCTGGGCGAAGG
>JAIOOZ010000287.1 GCA_021414185.1 Betaproteobacteria bacterium | reverse complement strand
GTCGCGCTGCATGACTTCACGCAGGTGCGCGGCGCCAGTGTCGCCGGTCTCGAACCCTTCGGCGGCCATGCGTTCGCGCATCTCGGGGTTCTTAAGCAGCGCGGCGACTTCGCTGCTCCAGCGCGCGAGCACTTCCTTCTTCAGGCCCTTGGGCGCGAGGATGCCGTACCACAGGATGGTTTCGTAGCCAGGCAATGTCTCGGCGATGGTCGGGATTTCGGGAACGGCGGCGACGCGGCGGGCGGTGGTAATGGCGATAGCGCGCAGCCGGCCGGTTTTCACGTGCGGCATGGTCACCGGCACTGCGGCGAAACTGACCTGGATCTGGCCGCCGAGCAAATCGGTGAGCGCGGGGCCCGATCCCTTGTACGGCACGTGCGTCATTTGCGTACCCGCCATCAGATCGAAAAGTTCGGTAGCGAGGTGGGTCAGCCCGCCGACGCCCGACGTGCCGTAGTTGAGCGAACGCGGCTTGGCCTTGGCGAGCGCGATCAGCTCCTGGGTGTTTTTCGCGGCGACTCCCGGGTTGAGCGCGATCACGTAACCGGACTCGCCTATCATCGCGACCCCGGTGACATCGGCGATCGGATCGTACGGCAGCTTGTAGATGGCGGCGTTGGCGCAGTACCCACCCGAGACAACATGGTGTAGCCGTCGGGCGCTGCGCCGAGCGCCGTCTCGATGCCGATCTTGCCGCCGGAGCCGGCGCGGTTATCGACCACCACCGACTGGCCGAAACTCGCGTTGAGTTTTTGCGCCATGATGCGGCCTATGGTGTCTATCCCGCCGCCGGGAGCGAACGGGATGATCAGGCGAATGGGGCGATTCGGGTAGTCTGTTTTTTGCGCGAATGTGTGTGTCGCTGTGAACACGGCAAGCGCAGCGAATAAGGCCGCGAGAGCGCGAGGGCGCGAGGGCGCGAGATGGAAGAAGCTCGAAAGCCGGATACCACTTCCGCCCTCGCGCCCTCGCGCCCTCCCGGTTTCTGCTCTACTCATTCCTCACCCGCATAAACTTTAAGGTACGACGAGCGCCCGCCGTCGGCGGCGATGGTGGTGCCGGTCAGCATGCGCGATTCGTCGGATGCGAGAAAAACTGCGATGGCGGCGATGTCGCCGGGGTCGCCGGCGGAGAATGGATACAGTTTTTGCGTAACGATGCGCTCGCGCGCGGCGGCGTTCGGTTTTTCCGCCAGGTTCCAGTCCTTGTTTTCGTAGCGCTTGAGATGGCGCTCGGTGCGTATCGAGCCCGGCGCGATGCCGTTGGCGCGTATGCCGTGTTCCGCGTACTGCGCGGCGAGCGTCTTGGTGAACGAGATGATGCCGCCCTTGGTCGCCGCATACGCGGGCTTCATCGAACCCATGAGCCCGAGATGGGACGTCATGTTGATGATGGAGCCGCTGCGTTCCTTCATCATGTGCGGGATGGCGTGGCGGCAGGTCAGGAAAGGATGCAGCAGGTTCAACGCGACGGTGCGGTGCCAGATCTCGAGGTCCATCTCGTGCACCGGCACGTCTTCCTGCAGTGAGCCGCCCGCGCAGTTGAGCAGCACGTTGAGTTTGCCGAATTTCGCCACGGTCGCCGCGACCGCGCGTTTGACGCTGTCGTCGTTGGTGACGTCGGTCTCGATGAAAATCGCGTCGCCGCCGGCAGCGCGCACGTCGCGCTCGGCCTGCGCGCCGGCTTCCTTGTTGAGTTCGATGATGGCGACCTTGGCGCCTTCGCGCACATAGGCGAGCGCGGTGGCTTTCGCGATGCCGGCGCCGGCGCCCGTCAGAAATGCGACTTTCCCGTCCAGTCTTCCCACTTGATTTCCCTTTTTATCTGTCCCTTCCCCTTCAGGGGGAAGGCCAGGATGGGGGTGGGTTTGATTGCGTTTCACCCATCCCCACCCCAACCCTCCCCTTGAAGGGGAGGGAGTTTTTAAAAACTGCCAATCACTCCACTTTCAGATTCGCGGCCTTGACCACCTTCGCCCATTTCACGATGTCGTCGGCGATGGTCTGGGTGAATTCCTGCGGCGTGCGCGGCAGCGGGTCGGCGCCTTCGCGTGAAAGTATTTCGCGCGTGGCCGGGTCCTGCAGATTGCGGTTGAGTTCGCCGTTCAGCCTGGCGACGATGGTCTTCGGCAGTTTCGCCGGGCCGAGGATGCCATACCAGCCGTCGACCACGTAACCCGGCACGGCCTGGTCGAGCGGCGGCACGTCGGGCAGCGCGGACGAGCGCTCTTTCGACGCCACCGCGAGCGCGAGCATCTTGCCCGACTTGATGTGCTGTATCGACGCCGGCACCGACGGAAAACCGAACTGCAGCTGGCCGGCGATGAGATCGATCATCGCCAGGCCCTGTCCCTTGTACGGCACGTGCACGAGATTCAGCTTGGTCATCATCTGGAAAAGTTCGGTAGCGAGATGACTCGCCGAACCGATACCCGACGAGCCGTATGCGAACGCGCCGGGCTTGGTACGCGCGAGCGCGATGAAGTCTTTGGGCGTGCGCACGCCCAGCCCCGGGTGCACGACGAACACGTTGGGCACCGCGGCGATAAAACCGATCGCGGAAAAATCTTTTTGCGCGTCGTACGGCAATTTGTACATCGCGGGGCTGACGCAATGCCCCGCGGCGATGATCACGATAGTGTAACCGTCGGGCGCGGCCTTCGCCGTGATGTC
>JAIOOZ010000307.1 GCA_021414185.1 Betaproteobacteria bacterium | reverse complement strand
GCGTCTCGCCGATATCGTGTTTGAATCGGCGCTGCAGGGCATGTCCTCCGACCTGCCGGCGCCGCTGGCCAAGACCGCAGCCGAAAGCGTGCCGTTCAAACTCGAACGCTCCGTCTCCAGCCCGCAACAGGACCGTATCGTCGCGACGCTCGGCAACCTGGTATCGGCGCAACTGCAGCGCCGCAAAGAGGGCACGCAGATGGTGGTCGAGCGCGGCACTATCGGTCTTGGCAGCGCTGCGGCGGAACCCAAGCGCGACGGGCTCTGGATCAACGGCGGCCTGAAAAGCCTCGACCTCGATCAATGGCTGGCTTTGCTGAAATCGGGAGGCGGCGACAGCGGCCGCACCCCTCTCGCCGGGCTCGACGTCAAATTCGGCACTCTCGACGTATTTGGCCGGCGCTTCAACGAGCTCGCGATAGCCGGCAGCGCGCAGGGCGGCGTGTGGCAAACCACGCTGGCCGGCCGCGAACTGGTCGGCGAGATGACGTGGCGGTCGCAGGGCAAAGGCAAAGTCACCGCGCGCATGAAAAGCATGATCATCCCGGCCGCTACGCCTGATCGCGTGGCGCCTCCCGCCGATAAAGAGCCGCTCGAGCTGCCCGCGCTCGATATCACCGCCGACAGTTTCCAGATCCGCCAGCTGAATCTCGGCAAGCTCGCGGTCAGCGCGGTCCCCGACGGGCGCGACTGGAAACTCGAAAAACTCAACGTCACCAACCCGGACGCGACGCTGAACATCGAAGGCGTGTGGCAGGGCTGGCTCACGCAGCCGCGCACCATGGTCAACGTGCGGCTCGACGTCAACGATATCGGCAAGCTGCTGGTGCGGCTGGGCCAGCCGGAGGGCATCAAGCGCGGCACCGCCAAGCTCGAGGGGCCGCTGTCGTGGGCCGGCAACCCGAGCGAGCTCGATTACGCCACGCTGTCGGGCAATTTCGTGCTCGAAGCGAACAAGGGGCAATTCGTTAAGCTCGATCCCGGCATCGGCAAGTTGCTGGGCGTGCTGAGTCTGCAGTCGCTGCCGCGCCGGCTGTCGCTGGATTTCCGCGATATCTTCAGCGAAGGACTCGCCTTCGATGAAATCGTCGGCACCGTGAAAGTCAATCGCGGCATCGCCAACACCGAGAACTTCCGCATCCAGGGCCCCGCGGTGCGCATCCAGATGCTGGGCGACGTTGATCTCGCCAAGGAAACGCAGAAATTGCGCGTCAAGGTGTTCCCCAGCATGAGCGACAGCCTGTCGGTGGCCGGTGCGCTCATTGGCGGCCCGATTGCGGGCATCGCCACTTTCGTCGCGCAGAAACTGCTGAAAGACCCGATCGACAAAATGGCCGCGTACGAGTACGACATCACCGGCACGTGGGTCGATCCACAGGTGGCGAAAGTCGACTCGACGGCGTCCAGGGCGGCCGTCAGGCAGTCGGGCCCGGAGAGATCGGATTGAGCCGCTGGCTGGCGCTGGCGGTGTTATGCCTGGCCGCGGCAAGCGCGCGCGCCGACGATATTTTTACGGTGGCGCCGGCATTGTGGGACCGTCCGCGCAGCGCGCGCGCGGTGCTCGAGCAGCCGGCAGTGCGCCAGGCGCTCGAACAATATCTCGCGCGGCCGGCCGCGCGCATGATCATCCATCACGGTTACGGGCAGGACCCGTTGCTGCAAGCCGAGGAACTGCGCATGTGGCTGATGGCGCTGGCCGTCGACGGTGCGCGCGTTGCGCTGATCAATGACGTGAGACCGCACGAACCGCTGAAAATTGAAGTGGTGAAATGAGCCCCAAGTCCGCATCGTCATTCGGGCGCGCCCGCCCGCATACTAAATCCGACAGCAAGGCCGATGCGCCGGCGGTGGTGCGCGTCGCCGCCGTGCAACTCGCGTCGGGGCCGAGTGTGGCGGCGAACCTGAACGAAGCGCGGCGGCTGATCGCCATGGCGGCCAAGCAGGGTGCGAAACTGGTTGCCCTGCCCGAATATTTCGCGATCATGGGCATGCAGGACACCGACAAGGTCAAGGTGCGCGAAGAGGAAGGCAAGGGGCCGATCCAGCAGTTCCTCGCGGAAACCGCAAAAAAACACAAAATCTGGCTGGTCGGCGGCTCGGTGCCGCTGGTATCGAACGAAGTCAACCGCGTGCGCAACAGCTGTCTCGTGTATGACGACAAGGGCAAGCAGGTCGCGCGCTACGACAAGATCCATCTGTTCGGCTTCGATATGGGCAAAGAGCATTACTCCGAACAGCGCACCATAGAGCCTGGGCGCGAAGTCAAAGTCATCGACTCGCCGTTCGGCCGCCTCGGTCTTTCGATCTGCTACGACCTGCGCTTTCCGGAGCTCTACCGCGCGATGAAGGAAGTCGACATCATCCTGGTGCCGTCGGCGTTCACCGAGACGACCGGCAAGGCGCACTGGGAAACGCTGATCCGCGCGCGCGC
>JAIOOZ010000286.1 GCA_021414185.1 Betaproteobacteria bacterium | reverse complement strand
TCCGCCGGAGTCGTGGCCGGCGCGCATGCCGGAGCCGCTCGCGCGCGAATACGCGGCGCGCCAGCTTCACCAGCCGTTCGCCGTGCATTTGTCGCCGGCCGGCGGCATCGCGACGCAGGCGATAGCCGCGCTCGATATTTCGGCCTCGCTGATCCGCGACTCGCTCGCGCGCCGGGTCAGCCCGCGCTATTTGCTTCCCGATCCGGTTCTCGACTATATTCGAAGCCATGATCTTTACGTTACGCAGGAGGTGAATGAGGCTCGATAAACTGGTCAAGACCACCGTGGACGCGCTCGAGGACATCAAGGGACGCGACATTGTGGTACTCGATGTGCGCCGCATAACGGCACTGTTCGACAAGGTGATCGTCGTGAGCGGCGACTCGGTGCGGCAGAACAAGGCGCTCGCCAACAATGTGCAGGAAAAAGCAAAGGCGCTCGGCGCCACGGTGCATGGGGTCGAAGGCACCGACTCCGGCGAATGGGTGCTGGTCGATCTGGGTTCTATCGTCGTTCACATCATGCAGCCGGCGATACGCCTGCATTACAATCTCGAAGAGCTGTGGGGCGCTGCGGCCGTCGTGCCCGGGAAGCGCGCGGCCGGTCGCGCGCGCTGATCGCCATTTCCGCGCATGAAAATCCGGATCGTGGCGGTCGGCCACAAGATGCCGGCGTGGATCAACGCCGGGTTTGCCGAATATGCGCAACGCATGCCGCGCGAAGCGCGCATTGAACTGACCGAAATCAAGCCGGCCGCGCGCGCCGGCAGCGGTGAAAAATCCACCCAGCAATGGCTCGCAGTCGAAGCGGAGCGCGTACGCGCAGCGCTGCCGGCGCGCAGCCGCAAAGTCGTGCTCGACGAGCGCGGCAAGGCATGGTCTACGGCTGAGCTCGCGCGCCGCATCGAGCGCTGGAAGCAGGAGGGCGACGATGTCGCATTCATCATCGGCGGCGCCGACGGCACGGCGCGCGCGCTGCAGCAGGACGCCGACCTATTGCTGTCATTGTCGCCAATGACGCTGCCGCACGGACTTTGCCGCATCCTGCTCGCCGAGCAGCTCTACCGCGCGGTGTCGCTGCTGGCGGGGCATCCGTACCATAGGGAATGAGGGGAGAGGCGATAGACGAGAGACGAGAGACGGAAGATCGAAATTTCCTTCTATCGTCTATCGCCTGGCGTCTATCCTGGTTTTCATGACGCGCAGCGAATGCCGAATTTACCTTGCCTCGCGCAGCCCGCGGCGGCGCGAATTGCTGCAGCAGCTCGGCGTTGCGTTCGAGGAGTTGCAGGGCGCGGACGTTGACGAGACACCGCTAGCCGGTGAAGCACCGGACGCTTATGTCATGCGGCTCGCGCGCGCCAAGGCGGAACTGGGTGCGCGGCAACTGACGGCGCGCAAGCTGCGGGCGCATCCGCTGCTCGCCGCTGATACGACGGTCGTGCTCGACGGCGAGATCCTCGGCAAACCAGACGATGCGGAACATGCGCAACGCCTGTTGCGGCGCCTGTCCGGCAAAACACACCAGGTGTTGACCGCGGTGGCGGTTGCGCAGCAAGACCGCCTGGAAACTGCCCTGTCCGCCTCGGCGGTAGAATTTCGCCAGATGGAGGATGCTGAAATCCGCGACTATGTCGCTGGCAGCGAGCCGCTCGACAAGGCCGGGGCTTACGCGATTCAGGGTCACGCCGCGATTTTTGTGCGTGCGTTGACCGGCAGTTATTCAGGCATCATGGGCCTGCCGCTCATCGAGACCGCCGAACTGCTGCGGCGTTTCGGCATCGCATCCAAATTTTAACGAGGCCCGCGTGACCGAAGAAATCCTCATCAACGTTACGCCGCAGGAGACGCGTGTCGCCGTCGTCCAGCAGGGCGTGGTGCAGGAAGTGCAGGTCGAACGCGGGTCAGCGCGCGGGCTGGTCGGCAATGTCTGCATGGGCCGCGTGGTGCGCGTGCTGCCCGGCATGCAGTCCGCGTTTATCGACATCGGCGGCGCGCGCGCGGCCTTCCTGCATGTCGCCGACATCTGGGGGCAGGGGCACCGCCAGGAAGGCGGCGAGGCCAAGCCGATCGAGAAGCTGCTCGCGGAAGGGCAGAACCTGATGGTGCAGGTGGTGAAAGACCCGATCGGCACCAAGGGCGCGCGGCTTTCCACCCAGATCAGCATCGCCGGACGGCTGCTCGTGTACCTGCCGCAGGAATCCCACATCGGCATTTCGCAGCGCATCGGCGACGAGGGCGAACGTGTCCATCTGCGCGAGAAACTGCAGCAACTGCTGCCGCCCGAGACCACGGGCGGTTTCATCATACGTACCATGGCCGAGGCAGCGAGCGACCAGGAGTTGAGCGCCGACGTCGAATACCTCGGCAAGCTGTGGAAAGACATCCAGGCCAAGGCGAAGTCGGCGGCGCCGGCCGCACTGCTCTACCAGGATCTGAATCTCAGCCAGCGCGTGCTGCGCGATTTCGCCAACGAGGAAACCACGCGCATCCTGATCGACTCGCGTGAAACATTCCAGAAAGTCGAGGCATTCGCGCTCGAGTTCATGCCGAACGTCGCCGCGAAACTCGAACACTACGCCGGTGAACGGCCGATATTCGATCTCTACAGTGTGGAGGACGAAATCGAGAAAGCGCTGGCGCGCCGCGTCGATCTGAAGTCCGGCGGCTACCTGATCATCGACCAGACCGAAGCGCTGACCACGGTCGACGTGAATACCGGCGGCTTCGTTGGCGGGCGCAGCTTCGACGAGACGATATTCAAGACCAATCTCGAGGCCTCGCTGGTCATCGCGCGGCAGCTGCGGTTGCGCAATCTCGGCGGCATCATCATCATCGACTTCATCGACATGGACAGCGAGGAGCACAAGAACGCGGTGCTCAACGAGTTCCGCAAGGCGCTCGCGCGCGACCGCACACGGATGACGGTGAACGGCTTTACGCAGCTGGGGCTGGTGGAGATGACGCGCAAACGCACGCGCGAAAGCCTCGCCCACGTGCTGTGCGAACCGTGCCCGGTGTGCGAAGGACGCGGCGAGCTGAAGACCGCGCAGACGGTGTGCTACCAGGTGCTGCGCGAGCTCCTGCGTGAAGCGCGCCAGTTCGAGGCGCGCGAATTCCGCATCCTTGCTTCGCAGCACGTGATCGACATGTTTCTCGACGAAGAATCGCAAAGCCTCGCCATGCTGTCGGATTTCATCGGCAAGCCGGTTTCTCTGCAGGTCGAGTCGCAGTACAACCAGGAACAGTTCGATATCGTGCTGATGTAGCGCCAGTCACGGAGCATCCATCATGTTTGAATCCGCCGAACTTGGCCACCGCATTTCGGACCGCGAATACGACCGCGCGGAGCCCGGATTGCGCGAGGCGCTGCTCAAAGCGCAATACGACCTGCTCGCCAAAAAAAACTTTCCGGTCATCATCGTCATCGGCGGTGTCGACGGCGCGGGCAAAGGCGAAACCGTCAACATCCTGAACGAATGGATGGATCCGCGCCACATCATCACCCACGCGTTTGGCGAGATGTCCGACGAAGAACGCGAGCGGCCGCGCATGTGGCGCTACTGGCGCGCGCTGCCGCCCAAAGGCCGCATCGGCATCCTGTTCGGTGCGTGGCACACCGAGCCGATCGTCAACCGCGTGCTCGGCCAGACCAATGACGCCCAGCTCGAGCTCGCGATGGAGGAAATCTCGCACTTCGAGCGCATGCTGGTCGATGAAGGCGCGTTGATCCTCAAGTTCTGGTTTCACCTGTCGAAGCAGGCGCAGAAAAAACGCCTCAATGCGCTCGCCGCCGACCCCAAGACGCGCTGGCGCGTGACCGACGAGGAGTGGAAGCGTTTCCGGCTTTACGACAAGTTTCGCAAGGTGTCGGAAAACGCGTTGCGTGAAACGAGCGCGGCCCACGCGCCATGGATCGTGATTGAGGGCGCGGACCCGAACTACCGTTACCTGACGGCCGGCAGCACGCTGCTCGATGCGGTAACCAAGCGCATGACGGGTGCCCGGCCCCCCATCAGCCGGGCCGCCGCATTGCCGAAGCCGGCGCTCGACCGCCGCACGGTGCTTTCCGCCCTCGACTACGAAAAGCGGCTCCCGCGCGATGAATACCGGCGCAAGCTCGAAAAATACCAGGGACAGCTCAATCTTTTATTGCGGCACAAAAAATTCTGCCGCAAGTCGCTGATCGTCGTGTTCGAAGGCGCCGACGCCGCGGGCAAGGGCGGCAGCATACGTCGCATCACGGGCGCGCTCGACGCGCGCCATTACACGGTCATACCGACCGCGGCGCCGACCGAGGAAGAGCGCGCGCAGCCGTATTTATGGCGGTTCTGGCGCAGCCTGCCGCGCTGCGGCCGAGCGACGATTTTCGACCGCTCGTGGTACGGCCGCGTGCTGGTCGAGCGGGTCGAGAAACTATGCCCGGAAGAAGACTGGATGCGCGCCTATCGCGAGATCAACGATTTTGAGGAAGAAATGGTCGAGGCGGGCGGTATCGTGACCAAGTTCTGGCTTACCATTACCAAGGAAGAGCAACTGAAACGGTTCCGCGCGCGCGAGAAGACACCGTTCAAGAGTTTCAAGATCACACCGGACGACTGGCGCAATCGCAAGAAGTGGAATGACTACGAGCGCGCCGTGTGCGACATGGTGGAGCGCACCAGCAATGAGTCCGCGCCGTGGGTCCTGGTGCCGGCTAACGACAAGTACTCGGCCCGCATTGCTATCCTGAAAACCCTTTGTGAGCGCATCGAAGCCGCGCTCTAGGTGTCGCTTTAGGTGTCGTTTAGCGCACGGCGGCGCGCAGGCTCAGGCGACTTCCGCCAATGCCGGTTTTGCGGCAGGCTTCACGGCTGACGCTTCGCCGTCGAGGCTGGTCTTGATGCCGGTCAGCACGCGCGCCTGGTCCTGTAAAGCAACCTGCAGCTTTTGCAGGTGCTTCATGCGGTCCTCGACCGAGCTGATGTTGTCGCGGATTTTCTTGAAGTTGTCGATGCGCTTGGCAAGCACTTTTTCGTGCTCCTTGATCTGCAGGTTGAGCGGATTTAACGCCGACTTCAGCCACGTCTCGGCGTCGAGCCGCGTCATCTCGAAAATCTGGCGCGCTTCGCCGACCAGGCTTTCATAAAACCGCTTGACCAGAAAATCCTTGTACTTGGCCATGTTGACCGGGTCATGGCAGAACTGGCTGGCCGTTTGCTGCATGCCGGTCATGGTCAGCGTGTGTTTTTCGAGGTTGAGCGCCGGCGGTGAGAGGCGCGCGAACCCGAACTTCTCGTGAAAGTGGGCGTAGGTCGCATCAACGAGGGTTTTGATCTGGTTGGCGAAATTAAGTATTTTCGCCGACACCCCGGTGAAGTGCTGGAACAGCGCCTGCATGTTTTTCCACAGCCCGGCCGTCGTCCACGCGTCTTCGATGAACTTGCGGTCCTTGTTGACGATGTCGTCGAGGCGATCGTCGTCGAGCTGCTTTAACAGCGTCGCGCCCTGGTTGGTCACGGTGTTGAATGTGTTGCGGAACGTCTGAATGGTGTCCTGGTAATTCTTGCGGTCGACTTCAAGGCGCGCGACCATCGCCTGCGCCATGCCGCGGCTCTTGCCGGACATCGCGGCGAGTTCTTTCAGTTCCGTTTCGGTGGCGGACAGCTGGTTGGTGACGGCGACGCGCGAAGCATCGACCATGCTGCCGATTTCGCGCTGCACCGCGGCGCGCATGATTTCCTGCTTGGCCGGAATGATTTCGGAGGCGAGCAGGTATTCGAGCTGTTCGATGCCGGTGCGCGCCAGCAGCGTGTTGTCGCCGCGCACGCGCGCGAGCAGCGCTTTTTGCGCGGAAATTGCCATCACGTGGGTGCGCGGCAGCGCGAGCAGCGTCGCGGTCTGTTCGAGCTGGCGCTCGACGTCAACGGCGATTTCGGCGTCGGTTTTAAGGTCATCCCACATGAGGTCGATCTTGTTCAGCACCGCGATGCGGCGCGTGGCCGCCGGCTGCACGTATTTCTGCCACACGTCGAGGTCGGACTTGGTGACGCCGGTGTCCATGGCGAGCAGGAACAGCACGGCGTGAGCGTTCGGGATCATCGACAGCGTGAGTTCGGGCTCAGTGCCGAGCGCGTTGAGGCCCGGCGTGTCGAGCACGATCAGGCCGCTTTTCAGGAGCGGGTGCGGATAACTGATCATGGCGTGGCGCCAGGCGGGGATTTCCACCTTGTCGCCCTCTTTTTTCACCATGGTCGAAATCATCGGATCGTTGTCGTCCCACAGGCCGAGCGTGCGCGCCTCGTCGATGCTGACCATTTTGACTTCGACCAGGTGCTTCATCGCCTCGGCCATGTCTTCGCGCGAATCGACATTCAGCCGCACCTTGATCCACTCGACCTGCTGGCGTTTGAGCGCGCTGACGGTTTCCTGCCGCTTGCGCGTCTCGATCGGCAAGAGGCGCATGTACGGTTCTTCTGCCGCGTCGTGAAAGATCTCGGTCGGGCACATGGTGGTGCGGCCGACGTTCGACGGCAGCAGGCGCTGCTTGAAGTCGGAGAAGAACATGGCGTTGATGAGTTCGGTCTTGCCGCGCGAAAACTCGGCGAGAAATGCCAGCGTCATGCGGTCGTTGCGCAGGCTCTCGATCAAATCGTAGATGCGCAGCGACTGCTGGATGTCGGCATAGCCGTTGGTATCGAGCCAGGCCTTGTAGGACTCGATCCCTGAAATCATCTGGTCGCGCCACTCTTGGTAGTGGGCGACTTCTTTTTCGAGTTGACTCGTCATAGTTGGTCAAAAATGGCGAGCACTATCCGTTCTGGCGACCGGGGTCGGGAAAAGCCGAACCTTTTCCGGCGCTTATGCTCACCGCGCGACATGATAACCCGGTTCGGGCGGCACGCATACCCGGCACGGGGGGGGCAGCTTGGACGGGACTGGCCGCGATTACCCCGACAGCGCCGGTTTGGCCGCGCCCGCAGGCTTGCCGGCCGGCGGCGCGGTCAGCGCGAGATTGGAGCGCAACTGGTCGAGGTGTTCGCCCTGTTTCTTCAGCGCCTGGCGCTGGGTATCGAGGGTCTTGATGCGTTCCTGCACGGAGGTCTGGTTGTCTTTCAGGTCGCGCAGGTTTTCGACGCGTTTTAACATCAGTTTCTGGCGTTCCATGATCTGGCCGTTCAAGGGGCCCAGCGCGCCGCGCAGCCAGTGCTCGGTGTCGAGCCGCGTGAGTTCAAACGTCTGGCGCGCCTCTTCGACCAGCCCGTCGTAGAACTTCTTTACCAGGAAATCCTTGTAGGTCGCGATGTTGATCGGGTCGTGGCAGAACGCGCGCGCGTTGGCTTCGAGCGCATGCATGGAGTCGAGGTGCTTTTCGAGCGTCAGCGGCGGCGGGCTCAGTTTGGCGAGCCCGAAATTCTCGTGAAACTGCTGGTAGATGCCTTCAACGGCTTCGCGCAGCTTGACAGCGTAATTGAGTATTTTCTCGACCTGGGTGGTGAAATAGCCGAACAGCCCCTGGATACTTTTCCACATGCCGGCCGTGGTCCACGCGCCCTGGATGAATTCGCGGTCGTGGGAGAGAATTTCCTCGATGCGGTCGTCGTGCAGGGTGGCGAGCAGTTCCTGGCCCTTGGCCGTCAGGTCGGAGTAAGTGACGTTGAATGCGGCGACGCTTTTCTGGTAGTTTTTGCGCTCGGCTTCCAGGCGCGTCAGCATGTCCTGCGCAACGCTCTGGTTCTTGCCCGAGGTCGACGTCAGATCCTGCATTTCCTTGATGGTCGCGATGAACCGCGCCGCTACAGCCTGACGCGCCGATTGCACCAGCGGGCCGATTTCCTTCGCCACGGCGGCCAGCAGCAGGGCCTGGCGCTCCGGCACCAGCTTTTCGGCATGCATTTTTTCGAGTCTGGAGAAGCCCGTTTCCGCGTCGGCGGCGTCGGTATGCGCGAGCCGTGCGGCCACGGCCTCTTTGATCGGGAGCGACAGCACGTTGGACGCCGGTATGCCGAACGCCTGCACCACTGCGGCTTCGGCCGCCGCGTCGGCGCCCGAGCCGCTGTCCAGCACCGTGAATTTATGCGCCTGCGAGTTTTGCACGAACTGTTTCCACACGTCCCGTGCAGCCGGCGTCAGTTCGCGGCCGAGCACCATCAAGAGCGATTGCGCGCTAGCGGCGATGCGCATGGCGACTTCCGGTTCCGCGGCCAGCATGTGCGAGCCGGGGCTGTAGAGGGCGATCAGGCCGCTTTTCAGCATCGGGTGCGGCAGGTTGATGAGCGCGTAGCGCCACGCCGGGATCATGACGGCGTCACCGCTGCGTTCGACGTTGGTGAGCGTCAGCGATTTCGCTTCGTCGACGCTGACGGCGCGCGACTCCATCAGGCTGCGCGTGGCTTCCGCGATGGATTCGGGCGATTCCGGATTCAGCCGCATCGTTATCCAGTCGACCGGGCTGCGCCGCAGGGTGGCGATGCTGTCTTCGCGCTTGCGCGTTTCCATCGGCAGCACGCGCACGTACGGCGACTCGCTGGGGTCGTGGAAAATCTCGGTGGCGCACAGGAATTCGCAGCCCGGGCCCAGCGGCAGCAGGCCGCCGGGCATATCGGCAAACAGCAGCGCGTTGATCAGCCCGATCTTGTCTTCCGCCGACTCGCCCATGAACGCGAGGCGTATGCGGTCGTTGCGCAGGCCTTCGACGAGGTCGTAGATGCGCAGCGTCTGCTCGATGTCGGCCTGGCCGTACGAATCCTGCCAGACGCGGAACTCGTCGATCGAGGCGACCAGTTTTTCGCGCCAGGAAGTGAACTGGGCTATGCGTTGTTCGAGTTGGTTGGGCATGTGGCGTCTATGCTTGCGAGTATGGCCACGATGGCGGGCCCGGCGTCGTTTAATTCGACTATCTTGCGTCGGCCACGCGCACCCTGCCTGATTTTTATGTCCCTGACAGGCAGCTTAAACCATTGATGTAAAAAGTCAATCAACGCAAAATTTGCCTTGTCGTCGACGGCAGGCGCCGCCACTTTCACTTTCAGCGCGTCGCCGTAACGCCCGGCCACGGCGCTGGCCCGCGCGTTGGGCTGGATGTGCAGGGTCAGGGTGACCCGGCGCAGCTCCGGGTCGTAGCGGTACCAGCTCAATGGGGAGGCGACGCGCCTAAAGCAGGCGCCCGACCGCCTTTTCCAGCCAGAGCAGGGGGACCGCGATCAGGAGCTGGCAGATAAGCAACACGATCAATGGCGACAGGTCGACGTTGGCGACCGTCGGCACTACCTTCTGAAACGGCCGCAGGAAGGGACGCGTTACGACGGTGAGCACCGGCGCCAGCGCGCTTTGCGGATTGACCCAGCTCAGCACCGCCTGCAGGACGACGGCGATCATCACCACGTAGACCGCGAGCCGTGCGATGTCGATGGCGGCGAGTGCGGCGACCGCGGCCAGCGCAACACCGGCGGCCGAGCCCAGTTCGTACCCCTTGATCTGCAGCACCAGCCACAGCTGCAGCGCCGCTACCAGCCACGCCACGACGAGCGTTGCGAGGTCTAGCCCCCACCAGCCGGGAATCACGCGGCGCGCCGGCAGCACGATGAAGTTGGTGAGCGCCGCCAGGAATTCGGACAACTGGTTGCGCGCCGGCGCACGCAGCCATTGCAGGACGAACCGCAGCAGCAATGCCAGCACGAACAGGTCACCGACCGTCGTCAGCAGGAAAATCAGGGTTTGCGCCAACACGAGTTTAGTCCTTGCCCAATTCGATACCGAGTTCGCGGCTGCGCTCGTTGGCCGCTTTAACGGCGCTAACGATCGCCTCTTTAACGCGCGCGGTCTGCATGCTGGCGAGTGCTGCCGCGGTGGTGCCGCCTTTCGACGTGACGCGTGCGCGCAGGGTCGCGGCGTCTTCGGGGCTTTCGGCGGCAAGTTTTACCGCGCCGGCAAAGGTTTCAATGGCGAGGCGGCGCGCGGCGTCCGGCGCGAGGCCGAGATCGAGCGCTGCCTGCTGCAACGCTTCGATGAAATAAAACACGTAGGCCGGTCCGCTGCCGGACACCGCGGTGATGGCGTCAAGTTGCTCTTCGCTCTGGACGATGAGCGTGGTGCCGACCGCGCCAAGGACGGCTTCGGCGCTCGCGGCGTCCTCTTTGGTTGCGCCGGGCATCGCATATAGACCAGTGCAACCCGCGCCGACCAGCGCCGGCGTGTTGGGCATGGCGCGCACGATCCGCGAATAACCGCCGAGCCAGCGCGCGAGATCGGTGCCGCGGATGCCGGCGGCGATGCTGATGACGAGTTGCTGCTTGATGTGCGGGCGCAATGCGGTGGCGACTTCGCGCATGTTCTGCGGCTTGATCGCGAGTACCACGCAATCGGCGGCGACTGCTGCCGCGTCGATGCGCTCGCAGGTGGCGACTGAATATTGCTGCGCGAGTTTGGCGCGCGCCGCGGCGTCGATTTCGATAACGCGCAGCGCATCCGCGGCATAGCCTTTCTTGAGCAGGCCGCCGATGATGGCGTTCGCCATGTTGCCGCCGCCAATGAAGGTAATGTTCATGAAGAAACCTTAAAAGCCGATTGAACCGCCAAGGCGCCAAGTCCGCCAAGAACTATGGTAATTGCATATGATAACTTCAAGCCGCCGAATCGTTTTGATTAGCTTCTTCTCGGCGGCCTTGGCGCCTTGGCGGTTAACGTGCTTGTCGTTCCCCGAATATTGCGGTGCCGACGCGCACCAGCGTGGCACCCTCGGCAATCGCCGCTTCGAGATCGGCAGCGCCGCGATTGCGTGCGCGAGCGCCAAGGCATCGGCGGGCGCGACGCCGCTCTTGGTATTTTCATCGCCGATGTTGATTTGTATGCAGACCTGCAGGGGCGGCTGCGAGTCGGGGCGCGCCGCGGCAAGGCGTTCCGCGATTTTGGCGCGGTCGATGCTGTGTACCCACGCGAAGTTTTCCGCGATCTGGCGCGTCTTGTTGCTCTGGATTGGACCGATAAAGTGCCACTCGATCGGCGGCGCTGGCAGCGTCGCGAGCGAGGCCACCTTGTCTACCGCTTCCTGCACGTAGTTTTCGCCGAAAACACGCTGTCCGCACGCGTGCGCGGCAGCTACGGCGTCGGCGCCGAACGTTTTACTGACGGCGATGAGCCCGACTGCGGCAGGTTCGCGTCCGCAGGCGCGCGCGGCGTCGGCGATGCGCTGTCTTACGGCTTGCAAGTTGACCCCGATTGTGGCCATAATTTCGTGGAAATTGAGCGATTTATCCGACTGACGCCGCGCCGCAGCATGCGCATCGCGCCGACCCTCTTTGCCGCAACGAGGAAATTATAATGGACATCTCCGAACTGCTCGCGTTTGTCGTCAAAAACAAGGCCTCCGACCTGCATCTGTCATCAGGTTTGCCGCCGATGATCCGCGTGCACGGCGACATCCGGCGCATCAACCTGCCGGCGATGGAGCACAAGGACGTGCACGGCATGGTGTACGACATCATGAACGACGGTCAGCGCAAGTTCTACGAAGAAAATCTCGAGTGCGACTTCTCGTTTGCGATTCCCAATCTGGCGCGGTTCCGCGTCAACGCGTTCGTCCAGCAGCGGGGCGCGGCGGCCGTCATGCGGACCATTCCATCCAAGATCCTGTCGCTCGAGGATTTGAAAGCGCCGAAGATTTTCGGCGACATCGCCGACCAGCCGCGCGGCATGGTGCTGGTGACGGGGCCGACCGGTTCCGGCAAGTCGACCACGCTGGCGGCGATGGTGAATCACAAAAACGAAACCGAAATGGGCCACATCCTGACCGTCGAGGACCCGATCGAGTTCGTGCACGAATCCAAGAAGTGCCTGATCAACCAGCGCGAAGTGGGTCCGCATACGCTGTCGTTCGCCAATGCGCTGCGTTCGGCGCTGCGCGAAGACCCGGACGTGATCCTGGTCGGCGAAATGCGCGACCTGGAAACCATCCGGCTGGCAATGACCGCCGCCGAAACCGGCCACTTGGTGTTCGGCACGCTGCACACCAGTTCCGCCGCCAAGACCATCGACCGTATCATCGACGTGTTCCCCGCGGAAGAAAAGGAAATGATCCGCGCCATGTTGTCGGAGTCGCTGCGTGCGGTCATTTCGCAGTCGCTGCTCAAGACCAAGGACGGCAGCGGACGCGCCGCCGCGCACGAGATCATGATCGGCACGCCGGCCATCCGCAACCTGATACGCGAAGCCAAGGTCGCGCAGATGTATTCCGCGATCCAGACCGGCCAGTCGTTCGGCATGCAGACGCTCGACCAGAACCTGCTGGAACTGGTGAAACGCAACATCGTGTCGGTTGACGAGGCGCGCACCAAGGCCGCCAACAAGGACAATTTCAAGTAAGCATTGCCGTTTTACCGCGGTGACCGCTCAATGCCATCAAGGAGTGCGTAATGGATCGTGACCAGTCAGTACAGTTCATGCATAACTTGCTGCGTGCCATGCTTAGCAAAAAAGCTTCCGACTTGTTCATCACCGCGGGTTTTCCGCCCGCGTTCAAAGTCGACGGCAAGATGACGCCGGTGTCCAACCAGACTCTGACGCCGCAGCACACCGCGGACCTCGCGCGCGCCATGATGAACGACAAGCAGGCGGCCGAGTTCGAAGAAACCAAGGAATGTAATTTCGCGGTGGCCCCCGCCGGCATCGGCCGCTTTCGCGTGAACTGCTTCGTGCAGATGCAGCGCGTCGGCATGGTGATGCGGACGATCACCACCACGATTCCGAAATTCGACGATCTGAGGCTGCCGCCGGTGCTCAAAGACGTGATCATGAGCAAGCGCGGGCTCATCATCTTCGTCGGCGGCACGGGTTCGGGTAAATCCACGTCACTCGCGGCCATGATCGGCTACCGCAACGAGAACCGCTACGGCCACATCATCACGATCGAAGACCCGGTCGAGTACGTGCACGACCACAAGAACTGCCTGATCACGCAGCGCGAAGTCGGCGTCGATACGCTGTCGTGGGAGCACGCACTGCACAACACCCTGCGGCAGGCGCCTGACGTCATCCTGATCGGCGAAATCCGTTCGCGTGAAACCATGGAGCACGCGGTGGCGTTCGCCGAAACCGGTCACCTGGCGATGGGCACCCTGCACGCCAACAGCGCCAACCAGGCGCTCGACCGTATCATCAACTTCTTCCCGGAAGAGCGTAAAGCACAACTGCTGATGGACCTTTCGCTCAATATCCGCGCGCTGATTTCGCAGCGCCTGATCCCGACCAAGGAAGGCAAAGGCCGGCGCGCTGCGATCGAGATCCTGCTCAATTCGCCGTTGATCCAGGACCAGATCTTCAAGGGCGAGGTGCACGAGATCAAGGGCACGATGGCGAAGTCGCGCGAAATGGGTATGCAGACTTTCGACCAGGCGCTGTTCGACCTCTACGAGGCGGGCGACATCAG
>JAIOOZ010000306.1 GCA_021414185.1 Betaproteobacteria bacterium | reverse complement strand
GTCAGCGCCGGCAGGCGCTCGAAGACGCTCGGCCGGCCGCGCGGATCGTCGCGGCTGGCGATCTCGCCTTCCGGCTTGTGATACAGCAGAACGCGCGGCAGCCGCGACGTCGAATGTGCGCGCACTATGCGGCCCGCCACCTTGATCTGGTCGGCCGGGCCCACGCGCGCGCCTATGGTGGCAACCTCGCCGTTGACGGTAACGCGGCCGCCGCTGATCAACAATTCCATGTCGCGCCGCGACCCCAGGCCGGACTGCGCCAGCACTTTTTGCAGTTTTTGCGTAGCTTCGGGTGCCGATGGCGGCGCGGCACGGCGACCACCGCGCGGAGCGGCCGGCGTCCGCTGCGGACGTTCGCCCCTGCCCGCGGAACGCGGTTTGCGCGCTGCGTCGGGCCGCTTGTCATTAGGGCGCTTGCTCATGGTGCGGCTTCCAGTGAGCGGCGTTCGATGACGGCCTGCGCCAGCGTGCCGCTGTCTACGTGCTCGAGTTCGCCGCCGACCGGCAGGCCGCGCGCGATGCGGCTTACCTTGAGGTCGCGCGCCAGCAGCAACTCGGCGATGTAGTGCGCGGTCGCCTCGCCTTCCATCGTGAAGTTGGTTGCGACTATGACCTCGCGCACCTGGCCGTCATCGGCGCGTTTGACCAGGCGGTCGAGATGTATGTCTTTGGGGCCAATGCCGTCGAGCGGCGACAGCCTGCCCATCAGCACGAAATACAGGCCCTGGTAGCACTCGGCCTGCTCCATCATCAGCATGTCGGCAGGCGTTTCGACCACGCACAGCAGGCGCGCATCGCGCCGTGGTGAACGGCACAACGTGCAGATATGCTCTTCGGTAAAGGTATTGCAGCGCTCGCAGTGTTTGATGACCTCGAGCGCGCGTCCAAGCGCCGCCGCGAGGCGTGCCGTCCCGGTATGGTCGCGTTGCAGCAGGTGATAGGCCATGCGCTGGGCGGACTTCGGGCCGACGCCGGGCAGGCAGCGCAGCGCCTCAATCAATTCCTCCAGGCTGGAAGGATATTTCAAAACGGCAGCTTCATGCCCGGCGGCAGACCCATGCCAGCCGTCATGCCGCCCATTTTTTCCTGGGTCGTTGCTTCGACGCGGCGCACCGCGTCGTTCATCGCCAGCGCGATGAGGTCTTCCAGCATGTCCTTGTCGTCTTTCATCAGGCTGGCATCTATCGTCACCCGCTTCACTTCGTGACGGCAGGTCATCACCACTTTCACCATGCCGGAACCGGACTGGCCTTCGACTTCTATCGTCGCCAGCTCCTCCTGCATGCGTTTCATGTTTTCCTGCATTTGCTGGGCCTGCTTCATCAGCCCCGCCAATCCGCCTTTCATCATGACTTGCTCCTCATTGCAATGGTTTGATGGTGGATGGCAAAACGTGCGCGCCGAAGTTCTCGATCAGGTCGCGCACAAAGGGATCGCCGTCGATTGCCGCCGCCGCGGTGTTCTGCTTTTGCTCGTTCTCGCGGCCGCGGATTTCCGCCAGGGTGTTGCCGTTGCCCGGCCCCACGCCTATTTCCAGCTTTACCTTGCCGCCCAGATGCTGTTCAAGTGCCTGCCTGAGGCGCTCTACATAAGCGCGGTCGTTCAGATGGCGCTGGGCATGCGGCACCTGCAACTGGATATGACCGTCCTGCCATGCGATCAGTTCGCAATTGTGCGCGAGCATGCGCTCCATGCCTGACAGCGGCATGCGATTGATCAACGTATTCCAGTCGCCGTCAAACTGCTTTTTTTTTAAATCGGGCGTGGACGACGTGGAGGCACCTGCAGGTGCCGTTGCCGGTGCGGGTGCGCGCGCCGGGACGGCGGCAACGCCCTGCTTCGCCACGCCGCTGGTGCCGGGCATGAATGCAAGCATGCGCATGAGGGCCATCGTGAAGCCGGCATAGTCATCGGGCGCGAGCCCAATATCCTGGCGGCCATTCAGCGCAATTTGATACAGCAACTGGATTTCTTCGGCGCCAAACGCGGCAGCCAGCGCCATGACGGTGGCGTGCTCGGGATCATCGACAGCTATCGCCTGCGGCACGGTCTGCGCGAGCGCGATCCGGTGCAGCAGCGTGGCCAGGTCCTGCAGCGCGATTTCGAACGACAGGCTGCGCTCCGCCATGCGATCGGCGACGGCAATCAATGCCGCGCCATCCTGCTGCTGCAGCGCCTGCAGGATATCGCGCAGATAGTCCTGATCGACGCTGCCCAGCATGGCACGCACCGACTGCTGCTCGACTTTGCCGCCGCCGTGCGCAATCGCCTGGTCGAGCAGGCTCAGGCTGTCGCGCATGCTTCCGTGGGCGGCGCGCGCCAGCAGTGTCAAAGCTTCGTCTTCGCCGGGCACTTCTTCCAGTGCGAGAATTTTTTTGAGCTGCGCCCTGATCTGCCCCTGCGGGATCTGCTTCAGGTTGAACTGCAGGCAACGCGACAGCACGGTGACCGGGATTTTCTGCGGATCGGTGGTGGCGAGGATGAATTTGACATGCCCCGGCGGCTCTTCGAGCGTTTTCAGCATCGCGTTGAACGCGCTGCGCGAAAGCATGTGCACTTCGTCGATGATGTAGACCTTGAAGCGCGCGCTGGTCGGCGCATACAGCGCGTTCTCAAGCAGGTCGCGCATGTTGTCGACCTGGGTATTGGACGCGGCATCGAGTTCTATCA
>JAIOOZ010000305.1 GCA_021414185.1 Betaproteobacteria bacterium | reverse complement strand
ATTGCTTACGATACCGAGTACGCAATGGTCGATCGCGATGATGACGTGAAGCTGGGTTTGAAATCCTCGGCGATACTGTTCGGACGCTACGACGTCGCGGCCATCATGGTATGCCATGCGCTGTTTTTGTTCGCCATGGCCTACGTTGGTTATCGGGCGGGCTGCGGGGTAGGTTATTTCTGCGGGCTGGTCGCGGCGGCCGGCGTGGCGGGCTACCAGTACTTGCTGATACGCGACCGCCGCCGCGAGAATTGTTTCAGGGCGTTCCAGCTCAACAATCTCGTCGGTGCCGTAATCTTCGCCGGTATCGTTGCCGAATTTCTGTTGCGTATTCCGCTGTTCGCGGGCGCGCCACTTGCGCGCTGAGCGGCCGTGAAATACCGCGACCTCAGGGATTTCATCGCCCAGCTCGAGCAGCGAGGGGAACTCAAACGCATCGCGGTGGAAATCAATCCGCGGCTCGAAATGACCGAGATTTGTGATCGCGTGCTGCAGGCCGGTGGACCGGCGCTGTTGTTCGAAAAGCCCACGGGATTCGGCATGCCGGTGCTTGGCAACCTGTTCGGTACGCCGCTGCGCGTTGCTCTCGGCATGGGTGAAGAGAGCGTCGGCGCGCTGCGCGAAATCGGGCGCGTGCTGGCGGCGTTGAAGGAGCCCGAGCCGCCTGGCGGATGGCGCGATGTATGGGACAAGCTGCCGTTGTTGAAGCAGGTGCTGAGCATGGCGCCCAGAGAGGTATCGGGCGCGCCGTGCCAGGAACAAATATGGGAAAAGTCAGACGTGGATCTAGGCCGCCTGCCGGTGCAGACCTGCTGGCCGGGCGATGCCGCGCCGCTGATCACATGGGGTCTCGTCGTCACGCGCGGTCCGCAGAAGGCACGCCAGAATCTCGGCATTTACCGCCAGCAGGTGATCGCGCCGAACAAAGTCATCATGCGGTGGCTGAACACGCGCGGCGGCGCACTCGATTATCGCGATCACTGCCTGGCGCATCCGCGCGAACCGTTTCCTGTCGCCGTCGCGCTCGGCGCCGATCCTGCGACCATGCTGGGCGCGGTGACGCCGGTGCCGGACAGCTTGTCCGAGTATCAATTCGCGGGGTTGCTGCGCGGTGGCAAGACTGAAATCGTCAAATGCCTGAGTCACGATCTGCAGGTGCCCGCCAGCGCCGAGATCGTGCTCGAAGGATACATTTACCCGGGCGAGACGGCGCTCGAAGGCCGCTACGGCGCTGGCACGCCGCCGCGTCCGCAGACAGGTTACGAAATGGCCCTGGAGGGGCCATTTGGCGACCATACTGGCTATTACAATGAGCGCGAGTGGTTCCCGGTATTTACCATCGACCGCATCACGGCGCGGCGCGACCCCATTTATCACAGCACCTACACCGGCAAGCCGCCCGACGAACCGGCGGTGCTCGGCATGGCGCTGAATGAAGTTTTCGTGCCGCTATTGCAGAAACAGTTTCCGGAAATCGTCGATTTCTATCTGCCGCCCGAAGGCTGTTCGTACCGGCTGGCGGTGGTGAGCATGAAAAAACAGTACGCCGGCCACGCCAAGCGCGTGATGTTCGGCATCTGGTCGTTCCTGCGCCAGTTCATGTACACCAAGTTCATCATCGTCACCGACGACGACGTGAACGTCCGCGACTGGAAGGAGGTCATCTGGGCGCTGACGACGCGCGTCGATCCGCAGCGCGATACGCTGATCGCCGACAACACGCCGATCGACTATCTCGACTTTGCGAGCCCGGTTTCCGGGCTGGGCTCCAAGATGGGGATAGACGCCACCAACAAATGGCCGGCGGAAACGGCGCGCAGCTGGGGAGAGCCAATCGCCATGGATGCGGCAGTAAAAAAACGCATCGACGAACTGTGGCACAGCCTTGGCCTGTGAGCCAAAAAAAGCCGGGTCACCCCGGCTTTTTTAATGGGTGCCGCAGGCAATCAGAAGCGGACCACCATGCCCAGCGAGAAAAGATCGATATCGGCTTTGCCGCTAAAGCCATCGCTGACGCGGTAGCGTTCCCATTCGCCGCGCATGCCGATGTTCTTGTTGAAGTCGAATTGCAACCCGAGTCCGAACTTGACGTTGGTTTCTCGCTTGGTGAATTCGGGGATCAGTACCACGATCGCGCCCGTCCCGGACAGTGAAAGCTTGGTTTCGGCGTTTTGAACGCCGATCCTGCCGAACGCCGAGAAATTTTCGTTGATCGGAAGCGTGCCAACCGCATCCAGATTCAGGCCGCCCTGATTCTTGGCGTCGCCATGCAGCGTGCCGGCCGGGGCGGTCGTCGAGTCGAAGCTGATCTTGCCAAGATTGAAGTAACCGCCTTCGATGGAAAAATTTCTGTTGAACTGGTAGCCGGCGAAAACCTTATAACCGGTACTGTTTTCGCTCTTGGTGGTCGCGACCGATGTGGCGCCGAGCGACAGAAGCGCGGCGTTGATGCCGCCATCATCGATCTTGGCTCGTGCGGCGCCGACGTTGCCCCCGACGTAAAAACCAGTGCCCCCATCCGCGGCCAGCGCTGACGGCAACCCCACTGCAGCGAAAGCTATTATTCCCAACAAAGACGCGAAGTATTTATTCATTGCTCCTCCCACGTTTGGTGAATCGATGACTTCTATGAGACATATCCAACACCAGCCACGATTGTGCCACTCACCGTCGCAGGATTCCAATCCTAAGCGCGCGAGTAAGGTTGCCAATGTCATACTTGACGGAAATATTGGTTGGTAAATATATATTTTATAAGTACTTTTAAAATGCACATGCAGTGACGCGCCTGCCGGGGCGCTGTATTGTTTTTGCAACAGCAGGGTTATCCGGCGCAATGCGCGCGGCGCGAATTTTCGGACAAACGGATGTGCAGCGGCGAACGCCGGAACGGGTCCGCAGACAGTACAAAAAAATAGCCGGGAGCTACCCGGCTATAGAATTTTGGCGCAGCTTTTTAGTTAGAACTTTAGTACTGCGCCAACTGTTAACTGGTTGACTCTCGCGTCGCCGGTCGTATCGACTTTGCCGACGCCGTTGTAGCGTTCGAATTCACC
>JAIOOZ010000449.1 GCA_021414185.1 Betaproteobacteria bacterium | reverse complement strand
TTCCGTCGAAGGGCAGGGCCTTGGGATCCATCATGCTGTCGAACCGCTTGTCCTTCATCACCTTGGCCATGATGCTGTCGCGCTGGGCACGGGATTTGTACACGATATACGAAAACACGACTATCTCGCCCGCCTTCAATTTAACGCTGCGCGGGAACGAGGTGCGTTTGCCAACCTTTACATCGTCGGCAACGCATTCCTTGTATTCGAGGGCGCCGTACTCACGCCAGATTTTACCCGCTTTCCGCGCCATGCTGCGATAGGCCGCCAGCTTTTTCCTGGGTACCGGCACGATAAATCCGTCTACGTATGACATTCGAATCTCCTTAATGACGTTGGGGGTTTTATCCAGAAGCTGTCTCAAAAACGGTTTGGAACCGCGGATGAATTCCTTTTAATACCCCCTTGAGGGGTACGCCGATGAACGCAGATAAGTTCGAGGGATTTGGCCTTGATTCTGGCAAAGTTCTGGAATTATATCGGCGTCAATCGGCGTCAATCGGCGGTTGCTTGTCGGTGTTGTATTTTTGAGAGTAGTTCCAAGCGCTTCGTTGCCGTTCACGAAAACGCGCATATGGCGGCGAATCGCATCCTGCTCGTCGATCATGCGGAAGCGGATGCCCGGAAACTGCCGGTCGAGGTCCATGAGCAGCGCGGCGAGTGTCGCGCCCTGCGCGGCGACCGTGCGCCGGTCGCCCGTGTAGGAGCGCAACGCGTCGGGAATGTACACCTTCATTGCCTAGCCGGCCGCCTCGAGCGCATAGATTTCCGGCAGGTGGCGCGCGACGCAGGTCCATTGCGTGCCCTCGTTGCGGCTCGCCCACACTTCGCCGCCGGTGGTGCCGAAATAAAGCCCGACCGGATCGCGCGCGTCGCCGCACATGGCCTGGCGCTTTACCGTGAACCAGCCCTGCGCGCGCGGCAGACCCTTGTCCTGGCGCTGCCAGGTTTTGCCGCCGTTCTTCGTTACGTATGCCGCCGGCTTGCCGTCGGGACTCACGCGCGGCCACACCTGCGTGCCGTCCATCGGGAACACCCACGCGGTGTTGTCGTCGCGCGGGTGCAGGACGAGCGGAAATCCGATGTCGCCGACCTGCTTCGGCATGCTGCGGCCGATGCGCACCCACGCGCCTTTGCCGTCCCGGCGGTAAATGCCGCAGTGATTTTGCTGATACAGGCGGTCGGGATTGGAGGGGCACATGCGCACGCAATGCGGATCGTGGAACGACGGATCCTTGGGGTCGAAATTGAATCCTTCGACCACGTCCATGCCCTCGATGATGACCTGCCACGATTTTCCGCCATCGAATGTTTCGTGCACGCCGCCGCCCGACATGCCGAACAGCATGTGCTTGCTGTCGCGCGGGTCGATGATGATCGAATGCAGCTTGGGACCGTCGGGCGTGCCGTCTTTCTCGCTGCCCATCCATTTTCGATATTGCGGGTCGTCGTTGATCGACGAATACGGTTCCCACGAATTGCCGCCGTCCGCGCTGCGGAACAAGCCTTGCGGTGCCGTGCCGGCGAACCACACGCCGGGCTCACTGGCGTGCCCCGGCGCCAGCCAGAACGTGTGATTGACGCTGCGGCCCTGCTCGCCTTCAGGCGCCTTGGGAAAAGCCGGGGGCTTCGCGACTTCTTTCCATGTGCGGCCGTGATCCATCGACTTCATCATGGTCGGCCCGAGGTGCCCCGTACTGGTGGACGCGAGCAGGGTGCGTCCGTCGCGCGGGTCGAGCACCATGTGGTGCACGATCTGCCCGAGAAAAAACGGCCCGGTCGTCCGCCACGTGCGGCGCGCCCCGTCGGATTTGAGAATGAACGCGCCCTTGCGCGTCGCGATCAGCAGCGCGACCGGTCGCGCGGCGGGCTGCCTGGCGGCTGTGGTTTTGCGTTTTTTTATTGCCATCGGTTTTTCCCTCTTCAAGTCCGAACGTGAAGGTGTTGCGCTTTAGCGGCCACCGTCTCCCGTATCGGGCGGATCGGCCGCACTTCGACGCAGCCCACGCGCGCCGGCGGGATTTTCGCGGCGATCTGGATTGCTTCGTTGAGATCGCGCGCTTCTATCATGTAAAAGCCGGCAAGCTGTTCCTTCGTTTCCGCAAACGGGCCGTCGGTGACGGAGAGCTTGCCGTTGCGCATGCGCACGGTGGTCGCCGTCTGCACGGACTGCAGCGCTTCAGATGCGAGGCATTGCCCGGTCTTGCGTATCCCGGTGTCGAATTCCACGCAATCTTCGTCGGGCAGTTCG
>JAIOOZ010000448.1 GCA_021414185.1 Betaproteobacteria bacterium | reverse complement strand
GAGGCCAATGCAGCAAAGTATTTTGCGGCCGAAGTCGGATACAAAGCCTGTGAAACCGCCGTCGTGACCCTGGGCGGCATGGGTTATGCGAAGGAATTTCACGTCGAACGTTATTTGCGTGAAGCGCTGATTCCGCGCATCGCGCCGGTGAGTCCGCACCTGATACTGTGCTTTATCGCCGAGAAAGTGCTCGGGCTGCCGAAATCGTACTAGCTTACGATTGCAAATCCGGCGCGGCAAAGTCCTTGTCGTGCTCGAGCGACGGCAGCATGCCGCGCACGCGCAGCACTTCATCGACATTGATGTCGGCGATGACGACGCCCGGCTCGGTGCCGAGTTCGCCGATTATTTTTCCCCACGGGTCGACGATCAGCGAATGCCCGTACGTCATACGTCCGCCAGGATGCTCGCCGCACATCGCCGGCGCGAATACATAGCTCAGGTTCTCGATGGCGCGCGCCTGCAATAATGAATGCCAGTGCGCGGTGCCGGTCTCGCGCTGAAACGACGACGGCACGGCAAGAAACAACGCGCCAGCCTTGGCCAGCGCGCGGAACAATTGCGGAAAGCGCAGGTCGTAACAAATCGTCATGCCGAGCAGCCCCCACGGTGTGGCCGCGACAACTGCTTTGTCGCCTGGCTGGTACGCGCTCGACTCCCGTATCACTTTGCCGCTCGGCAACGTTACGTCGAACATATGTATCTTGTCGTAATGCGCGGTAACTGCGCCGGCGGCCGACAGCAGGTAAGAGCGATTGACCATGCGTTCGTCGCCGACCTTGACCGTCAAGGAACCGACCAGCAGCCAGGTGCGCGTTGCGAGCGCGAGCGCGCGAAACTTCGCCAGTGCGGGATGCTGTTCTTCGGGATGGGAGTTCTCGCGCATCACGCGTCCGCTGCCGTCGAGCAATGCGGCGTACTCCGGCAGCATGATGAGTTGCGCGCCGTCCGCGGCCGCAGAACGAATGCCCGCTTCCGCCGCGCGCAAATTGGCATCCATATCATTGCCGGAATTAAGCTGCACGCAGGCAGCCTTGAACGCCGTCATGATGATCCGAACTCCAAAGGTGATTTAGCGGCCCGCTCCGCGCGCGGGGATTGCGGCACTATGCGGAAAGCGGCCTACTTGCCGCCGGTGCGCTTGGCGATTTCCTTCATGACCTGCTCGGTGATATCGAACTGCGGCGCGTTATAGACCGCCTGCTGCACGATCAGGTCGTACTTGCCTGCCTCGGCGACGGTTTTGATGGCCGCGTTGATTTCGGTGACAAAACCGCCGAACGTCTCGCGTTTGCGCGCCTCCAGGTCTTCGAACAGGCTGCGCTGCATTTGCTGGTACTGCTGGGCCATCGCGGCAAAGCGCTTTTCCTTGGCCGCACGGTCAGCGGCGGGCATGGTGGCGGAATTCTTTTCGAGGTCGGCCTGCAGATCGTTGCCCTGTTTTTGCATTTCCAGCAACTGCGCTTCGCGCGGCGCGAATTCCTTTTTCAGCACCTCGGCCGACTGCTTGGCGATCGTCGACTCGCTTTCAATACGCACGATATTGACGTAACCGATTTTGACCGGCGCCGCAGCGGCGGCGGCCTGAGCGCCTGCCTGCGTTGACAGCAGGGCAAACAGGATGAAAGCGCAGTATTGCGTAAGTCTTTGCATCGTTTCTCCGTGGTCGCACGACCTGAATTGACGCCGGGTGCCAGGAGGCTTTGCTGCAGCCTCCTGCCCTTGCCGAAAGTGATGCATTGTAACCTTTCAAATGCCCTTTCGCCACCGAGCGGGCGCGCGTCATTCCGCCTTGAGGCCGGCGTCCAGTATGACTTTGCGCCACGCCGGCACTTCGCGCGCGAGTTGCCGGCGCAAATCCTCGGGAGTGCCCGGCAGCGGCGTGGCGCCGAACGTGAGCAACCGTTCGCGTACTTCCGGCAAATTCATGATCGCGAGAATTTCCGCGTTCAGTTTTTTGACGATGTGCGCGGGCGTTTTCGGCGCGCAATACATGCTGAACCAGCCGCTGGTGTCAAAACCCGCGAGCCCGGACTCCGCCAGCGACGGCACATCCGGCAGCATGGGGGTGCGTTTCGCCGAAGTCACCGCCAGCGCGTTCAATGTTCCGAGCCGCACATGCGGCGCCAGCACCAGCACGTTGTCCAGCACGAGCTGCAGCCGCCCGCCGAGTATGTCCGGCATCATCGCGCCGGTGCCTTTGTACGGAATAAACAGCATGTCGATGCCGGCCAGCCGCTTGAACATCTCGCCGCTCAGATGCTGCACCGTGCCCGGCGTGGACGCCCCCCACGAGATTTTTCCCGGGCGCGCTTTGGCGTACGCGATGAAATCCTGTACCGTTTTCACGCCGGTCGACGGGTGCGACACCATCACGTACGGCGACGTCGCGACCAGCGCGAGCGGTTCGAGATCGCGCTGCACGTCGAATTTGGTGTCTTTATAAAGGCTGCCGACGATGCTGATCGAATCGGCAGCAGCGGCTTTTCTTATTTGCTCTTTTTCGCACGGCTGACGATGCCGCCCGCGCCCATCATTACCGCATTGATATAAAACACCGGCGCCAGGCCAAACCCCGAAACGATGAATCCAAACAGCGCCGGCGCGATGACCCGCACCAGATTGTTCACCGTGAGACGCAAGCCGAGCGCCTCGCCCGAGCGTCCATCGGCAGCGCGGCTGAACATCAGCATGGTCGCAATCGGCTGGCCGCAACCGGTGCCAAGACCGAATATAAACGATACCAGCGCGAGCAGCACGACGTTGTGAAACAGCGGCACCAGCGCAAAGCCGACCGCCGCGAGATAAAACGAATAAGCGAGCAACTTGTCCTCGCCCAGGCGCTTGATCAAATCCGGCAACGCGAAGCGCACGATGAATGAAGCAGCCGCAAAACTCGCCAGCAACGTACCGATGGCCGAAGCGGACAGACCGATGCCGACGCCGTAGACCGGTATATAAAACTGAAACAGGTCGGTACCGAGCTGGACCAGGCTGCCGATGGCGAGTATGCGCAGGATCGCCGGGTCTTTTAGAGTATCGACGATACGCGTGCGCGGCGCGATGCGCTGATTGCCGCCGGGAAGCACTTTTCCCCAGATCAGCAGCATGACGCCGGTCGCCAGTGCAAACGCCCCGGCCATGACGCACGCTATCGGAAAGCCGAGATGATCGATCGACAACCCCGCAACCAGCGGGCCGATGAAATTGGCGGTGGCGCCGACCAGGCTGAAGTTGCTGAAGTTCTGCGCGCGTTTTTCGGGCGCACTCATGATCCCCACCAGGTTCTGCACGATCACCAGGAAAAAAGCGAA
>JAIOOZ010000348.1 GCA_021414185.1 Betaproteobacteria bacterium | reverse complement strand
GCATTTCTCGGCACCGGCCTGCTCGGCGCCGCCTTTGCGGAAGCGGCGGCAAAACGCGGCGACAGCGTCACGGTGTGGAACCGCTCGGCGGACAAGGCAAGGGCCCTGGCCCCGTTCGGCATCGGGGTCGCCGCGACGCCGGCCGAGGCGGTGCGCGACGCCTCGCGGGTGCATCTGGTCCTCAAGGACGACGCCGTGGTGGACGCGATCATCGCGGCATTGCGTCCCGGCCTTGCCGCCGGTGCGGTGCTGATCGACCACAGCACCACGCTGCCGGCGCTGACCGCGCAACGGGGGCAGGCGCTGGCGGCGGCGGGGCTGAAGTACCTGCACTGTCCCGTCTTCATGACGCCGCTCGCGGCGCGCAATGCCAAGGGCTCGATGCTGGCGGCGGGACCGGCCGCGATATTCGAGGCGGTCAAGGCGGACCTCGCCGCGATGACGGGGCGCCTCGACTACCAGGGCGAGCGCTGCGATCTCGCCGCGGCGAAAAAGCTGTTCGGCAACGCGCTGATCCTCAGCCTGTCGGCGGCGATGGCCGATGTCCTGACCCTGGCCCAGGCCAGCGGCGTCGATGGCCAGGAGGCGATCAAGCTGATGGAGCTGCTCGACCTGAACATGATGGTGGCGACGCGCGGCGCCAACATGGCGCGCGGCGACTTCACGCCGAGCTTCGAGCTGGCCATGGCGCGCAAGGACGTGCGGCTGATGCTGGAGACGGCCGGCGCGCGGCCCCTGGCGCTGCTGCCCGGCATCGCGGCGCGGATGGACCAGTTGCTGGCCGCCGGCCATGGCGCCGATGACATCAGCGTCATCGCCATCGACGCCGTGGCGCGCTGACCGAAACGGAACGCCGGGGGACGGCTCGAAGTTCCCTGTCGCCCTTCGCCAGGGGCGAAAGCCCGAACGCCGATGTCGCACGCTCGCCGGACATCATCGACAGGAGCGGCCCGCCCCATCAAGCCGGTGTGGCGAGCTTCATCAGCGGCGGCGCCTGCCGCGAGGAAGGTCAGGGCCGCCGTGTGGCCTGAACGCCCGCATCAAGCACCTGCAACGCGACGGCGAACAGCACGGCCGCACCGACGCTGTGGCCGATCGCCAGCCACAGGCTGAAGCCGCTGACCACGGTCAGGCTGCCCAGCACCAGCTCCATCGCCAGCAGCGCCAGCAGCCACCCGCCGGCCGTGCGCGTGGCGTCGGCGGCCAGCGCCCGCAGCGCGCCCAGGCCGAGCAGCAGCAGTGCGGCGACGGCGCAGTAGCGGTGGAACAAATGCAGCGCTACGCCGCCGGCATCGCCCGGTGCGCCGGGCGATGCCACCACGGCGAATGGGTTGAGCGCGGCCAGGCCCCCGGCCGCCGGCCACCAGACGCCGGCGCAGGCTGGCGTCGTGCCGCACGTGGCGGCGGCGTAGCGGGCACCGATCAGCGCTCCCAGCGCGACGGTCATGACCAGCGCCGCGATGCCGGCTTGCAAAGGTAATGCGGAGCGCGAGGATTGCGGCGGCAGCAACGGATCGGCTGCCACCGCAATGCGCCAGGAAAGCGCGACCAGGCCGAGGCCGCCGAGCATATTGAGGAAGCCGGTCCAGACGCGATGGGGATCCGAACTCCAGAGCCCGATGAAGGTCAGCAGGATCATCAGCGCCACGAGCAGGGTGGCGTGGCCCGCCAGCGGCCGGATCGGATCCGGCCGTATGCAGTGCCAGGCGAGGGCGAAACCCAGCAGCAACGCAAGCGAGGCGGCGAGCCGGTGCGAGATGCGCACCAGGCCGGCAGGCGAAGACTGTGCGCCGGACAGCAACTGGCCGTAGCAGTCGGGCCAGGCGGCGCAGCCCAGGCCCGCGCCGCTCAAGCGCAGGTAGGCGCTGATGGCGACCACCAGAAGCGACAATGCCGTCAGCAGCAATGCCAGGATTCTGATTCGTTGCAGCCGCTCATCTCGGGTTGTCATTTCGGGATCAATTCTCCACCGGCCGCCCCGACGCCTTCCATTCCGGAAAGCCGTCTTCCAGCCGGCGCGCCCGGTAGCCCTTTTCGCGCAGCAGCGCGACGGCATCGACCGACAGCAGGCAGTAGGGACCGCGACAATAGGCGATGACCTCGCGCCCCTTGGGCAGGCGCTTCAGGTGGCCGCTCAGGGCGTCCATGGTGACGTTGATGGCGCCGGGCAGGTGGCCGGCCTCGTATTCCTCGGAGGGGCGCACATCGAGCACCGTCACCAGGCCCTGCTTGGCCCGCGCCATCAGTTCGGCCGCCGGTATCGGCTCGAGGTCGTCGCGCGCCGTGACGTAGGTGCGCAGCAACTGCGCGACCTCGGCGACCCGGGTTTCGGCCACGGTCCGCAGCGCCGCCAGCAGGTCGACGACGTCCGGCCCCGCCACTTCGTAGAACACCCGCACGCCTTCCTTGCGTGCCTGCACCAGGCCGGCGCGGCGCAATTCCTGCAAGTGCTTCGAGGCATTTGCCACCGACAGCTTCGTCATGGCCGCCAGTTCGTCGACGCCGCGCGGCCCCTGCGCCACGAACTCCAGCAGTTCGAGCCGGTTGGCGTGGCCGATCGCCTTGGCCACGCGCGCCAACTGCGCATAGACGTCCTGCTTGAAATTTCCGGTTGACATTGTTCGTGCCGCTTTCTATTATTCAACCATTCAGTTGAATATTTGATTATAAGCCCCGGAAACGCGAGGCACAAGGGAAGTTTAGGAGGAGTTGCCATGACATTCAACGAGTTCGCGCTGGCGAACGAGCCTGCGATCCGGCTCATCGCCTTCTTCGGCATCTTCGCGCTGATGGCGGCCTGGGAAACCGCCGCGCCGCGCCGGGCCCGTTTGCATACGCGAACCGTGCGCTGGACCGCCAACCTCGGCCTGGTGGTGTTCAACACCGTGCTTGTGCGCCTCGTCTTCCCCTTCGCCGCGGTGGCCTTCGCCACGCTGGCCGCGCAGCGCGGCTGGGGCCTGCTCAACAACATCGACCTGCCCGGCTGGCTGGCGCTGCTGCTGGCCGTGGTCGCCATGGACTTCGCGATCTGGGCGCAACACGTGATGGTGCATGCCGTGCCGGTGCTGTGGCGCCTGCACCAGGTACACCATGCCGACCCGGATTACGACGTCACCACCGGCGCGCGCTTCCACCCGATCGAGATCGTCCTCTCGATGCTGATCAAGTTCTCGGTGATCGCCGTGCTTGGCGCACCGGCCGCCGCCG
>JAIOOZ010000347.1 GCA_021414185.1 Betaproteobacteria bacterium | reverse complement strand
GCCGCCGCCGCAGCGAGACTGGCGCCGACGATGATGACGTCAACCGAGCGCATCAGGACGGCGTTCCTGCGGGCGGCATTTCATCGGCCATCAACTCGGCCACGTGCACTATCGGTATCATGCAGACCCGTTCGAACGCAGGACGGTCCTCTTCGTTTTCGATAACGATGCGGCAGACGTTGCGTCCTTTAAGCAGCCAGCGCAATTGTTCACGGTCGGCGGCCGTCTCCCACCCGAAGCGCCGCGGCATGCTGGAGACCGTGGTGGAAATGGCGATGCGTTGCAGGTCGAGGTTCATCGCGCAGCCGGTTTCCGCGCGCAGGTTGTCGTAGTGCGTAACGAGATTCTCATAGTCGGCATGATAGGCGCGCGGCTCGACGACATACAGGTCGCCGGCACGCAGCCGCGCGCGCACGGGCGCACGCGAACTCAGCGCCGCACCAAGGCTGACGATCTCGACATCGGGCAGCCACGCGCGCAGATGGCGCAGCAGGAGACCGTCGGCAACGACCAGGGTCTTGTGCTGGCGCAAGGGCGCCAGAAAGTGTTCGATACGCTGCGGCGGCACGATAGCGCCCGTTTCCAGCGCCAGTGCGATGTCGGCGCCGTGGTCGTTCGCGATTGCGATGCCGCCCATATTGCCCAAAGCCGCGCGCACGCGGGCGAGTAACACCTGGTTCCACGACAAGGCCATGCCCGGCAGCAGCGCCGTGGCGGCCGCGGACTTTATTACCAGCTCGCGCGGCTTTTCGGTCTGCATACGCGTGTGCAGATTTTCCGTGATGGTCGAAGACGGCAGCGCGCGGCGCAGTTCGAGTGCCATGTCGACGAGGCCGATGTTCTCGGGACACACCGGTTCGCATGCGCCGCACAGCGTACATGCCGCGACCGACGGCGCGATATCGGCGATGGTGGCGCCGTGTTGCAGGGCTTTGGCGCGCCCGTGCGGCGTGTAGCGCAGGTCGCGCGTGTGCCGCCAAACAGGGCAAACGAGCAGGCAGAGGCTGCAGCCGCTGCATGCGGCGTATGTTTGTTTGGGCGCGGCCGCGCCGGTCGTCAGGCCCGGCATCAGAAAATCACGTCGCGGTTGAGTATCATCGCGGGGTCTGCTGCGCGTTTCAACGCGAGCTGGCGGTCAACCAGCGCGTCGCCGAACACGCGCCGGATATAGCCTTTCATCATGCCGCCGAAGCGGTAGTAGCTGGCACCCATGTCGACGCCGATATCGTAGATCGCGTTCTTGAATGATTGCAGGTGGTCGCGGCTGTAGACTGCCGTACCTATCATCGGCTCGAACTCGCAGCCGTAGGCCCAGCCTTCGGCGTCCGGCGGGATGCACGACATTTCGTAATGCGGGCGATGGTCCGCGCGCAGCCGGATGCCGACGCAGTACAGCGTGTAGTGCGGAAAGTATTTGCGGCATACCGCGTTGCCGCGCTCGACGGCTTCGACGAATTTTTCCACGGAAGTGGCGATGTCCGGTATCACCATCTGGCGGTTGCCCCAGAATTTCCACACCGCGCGCGAGAACACCACCGTGCGGTCGTGCATCACGCCGTCGCGCACGTATTCCGGGCGCCGGAATTCGGGAAACAGTTCACGCTTGCGCTGCCACAGGTACCAGGCTTCGGGCAGCTTCCATGGGCGCAGCGCATAACGCACGACGGCGCGCAATGCGAAACCCAGTTCGCCGTGTCCGCGCAGGCGTGATTGCCATTGCGCCTGGAATGCTGATTCGCGCTCGACCGAATCGAAGGCCACCAGCAGGTTCACCGCGGAATCCATGATGGTCAGGATGCCCGAATAGTCGCTGGCGTCGTTGCGGTCCAGCATCTGCAGGTCTTCGACCGCGGTGCGGAGCCGCGAGTAATAGAAGTAATGCATGCGGATCGGCGTATACGGGCGGACCTTCAGCGTCGCCTCGGTGATCACGCCGAACTGGCCGTAGCCGAGGATCGCGCGCTGGAAGAGTTCAGCATTCGCAGTATCGGAACATTCGACGATTTCCCCGGTCGGCGTCACGACTTGCAGTGCAATTGCCTGGTCGGCGCTGCAGCCCAGGCGCGGCGAATTGACGTCGATGCCGCCGACGTTGAGCGAGCCGCCGACCGTTGAAGTCAGATTGAGCGGCGCCGACAGATAGTCGAGGTTTTCGCGGCGCAGTTCCTCGGCGAGGCTGTGCCAGAAAATCCCCGCCTGCGTGCGCACCGTCAGCGCCGCGGCGTCGATTTTGACGACACGGCTCATGCCGGTCATGTCGAGCAATACGCCGCCGAACGCGACCGACTCGCCTTCGGTGGTGAGGCCGCCGCCGCGCACCGTCACCGGCACGTGATAAGCCTGCGCGGTGCGCAACAGCGCTGAAATATGTACCGCACTGCTGGCAATTACGACGCCGTGCGGCAGGCCGTATGCGGTGCCGCCGGCATCGGTTGCAAAGGCACCGCGCGCCGCCATGGATTCGAGCACCTCAACGCCGAGGCCGCCCAGTTCGGTGGCGAACTCGTTCCAGTTGGCGCCGTGCCAGCGTGCCGGGTTGGTTTGCTGCCGCTTGATGCCTTGCAGCGCGTCGGGGCCGACCGGGCAAAGACCGAAGGTGCCGCTGGGTGCCGTATCCATATTGCCGGGGTCGTTGCCTGTGTCCTGAAAGCCGGATTATCCGACTTTTCCGTGCTCCGCAGGTCTTAGTTGAAGCCGTACAGCCGTGCCGGGTTGTCGACCAGCACCTGCTTGCGAAGCGCGGCGTCGGCAATCGAGGTGGCGAGCATGGCGGCGAGATCGCCATCGTTTGGCATGACGCCCTTAACCATCACGTGCGGCCAGTCGCTGCCCCATACCACTTGCGCGGGCGCTGCCCGCAGCAGTGAGTGCGCATAGGCATTGGTGTCGGCATGCGGCAGCGGTTGCGCCGAAATGCGATAGGGGCCGGTGAGTTTCACCCAGGCGCGGCCGGCCTGCATCATGCGCAGCAACGCCTGGAACCCCGGGTTGCCGGTTCCGTGATCGGTTTTCATGTAGCCGAAATGCCCGTAAACAGTCTCGACCGGAAAATCCTCGAGCATGCGGTCAAGGTCGGGAAACTCGTCGACGTGCATGAGGAATTCCATATGCCAGCCGAACGGTTTGACCTTGAGGGCGAGCTTTTTCAGCGCGGCGAGCGGCAGCGTGCCCGCCTTGCGGTCTTTGACGTCCACGATGTTGACACGCACGCCGCGCACGCCGGCCTCGTGCATGCGTTTGAGTTCTGCGTCGCTGACATCTTCGGCGACTACTGCGACGCCGCGCAGTTTCGCCGGGGCAGTCTTCATCGCGTCGAGCATGGCGGTGTTGTCGGTGCCGTAGACGCTGGGCTGCACGAGCACTGCGCGTTCGACGCCCAACGTTGCCAGCATGTGCTGGTAATCGGTCAGCAGCGCGTCGGCCGGCGTATAGATGCGCTCGGGAAAATAGGGATAGCGCGCCGCCGGCCCGCAAATGTGCGCGTGGCAGTCAGTGGCGCCGGGCGGCAGCTTGAAACCCGGTGCACGGGGATTGGGGTCAAACGCGGCGCACAGCGGCGGGTTGTTTGGCTCGGCGGGGAAACTCATGGTTTAATCTCGGCTCGTCTGTTGTGGTATCCGCAGTTTAGCAGTTAGCGCCGCACAGACTCTACGCTAGAAGCAAGGCCCGCGCAGACGGGCTGCGCGCACGGGCAGCCCGTCGCCGCAAGCACGCCCCAGGGACGATCGCAGCAAAGTGACGAGGAGATTATGGAAATTATCAATTCAGTAACGAGCCTGGCTGCGCGCGCAAGTTGGGCGCTGGCCTTATCGGTTGCCGGTTTGAGCGCAATGCCGGCATGGTCGCAGGCCAATTACCCGCAGCGCCCGGTGCGCATGGTGGTGCCGTTTGCGCCGGGCGGCGCCTCGGATTTTGTCGGTCGCATCCTGCAGCCGAAATTGAGCGACGAACTCGGCCAGCAGCTCGTGATCGACAATCGCGCGGGGGCTGCCGGGAACATCGGCGTCGAAGTCGCGGGGCGCGCCAACGCCGACGGGTACACGCTGCTGCTCGGCAATATCGGCACGATGGCGATCAATCCCAGCCTGTACCTGAAGTTTCCGATCAAGCCGGTCAACGATCTCGTCGCCATTACGCAGGTGGTCGATGTGCCCGGTTCGCTGGTGGTGCACCCTTCGCTGCCGGTCAACAGCGTCAAGGAACTGATCGACTACATCAAGGCGAGCCAGGGCAAGCTCAACTTCGGTTCCCCCGGCACCGGCAGCGCCAATCAGCTCGAGATGGAGTTCTTTATGCGCTCGACGGGCACCAAGATGACGCATATCCCGTACAAGGGTGGCGCGGGCCCGGCGGCGATCGCGTTGCTCGGCAATGAGGTGCAGCTGATGTTCGTCACGCTGTCGTCCTCGATCTCGTTCGTGAAGCAGGGGCGGCTGCGGGCGCTCGGCGTGGTCGCGCCGAAACGCATCGCGGCGGTGCCCGACGTGCCGACGATGGTGGAGTCCGGTTTCCCGACCATGACGGTCGGCTCGTGGCAGGGCGTATTCGTGCCGAAAGGCGCGCCGCGCGACGTCGTCAAAAAGCTCTATACGGTCGTCATGAAGGTGATGGCAGACGCCAACGTGAAAAAGCGGCTCAGCGACGGCGGCGTTGAAGTCGTGGTCAGCAAATCGCCGGAGGACTTCGGCGCATTCGTCAAAGCCGAGAATGAGCGCTGGGCCAAGGTCATCAAGGACGCAGGCGTCGTCGCCGAATAACGCGACAACCAGTTGCATTGCACAGAAAGGAGAGCGCGGCATGGCGTTTCATCGTTTTGAGAACATCGAAAGTAATTTCCTCACGCCGCATTTGTCGAGCGCGCGCGGGCCGGTGATCGAAGGCAAGTATCTCTACTTCTGCCTCGTGCACAAGATTGCCGGTACCGGTTCGGAGCTGCACTACCACCCGAACGAGCTGTTGATTTTCCCGGTGCGCGGCAAGTTGAACGCGATCGTCGGCAAGGACCGCCGCATCGCGCCCGTTGGTACTTTCGTGCACGCGCCGGCATACGCGCGCCATTCGATGCGGGCAACCGAAGACGGCGACTGCTCTTACCTCTACATGAAAGACAAGACGTGGACGGTCGTCGGGCTGGCTGAAGACGAGGCGGTGCCGGACAAGGCGATGACAGTGACAGAGGTGAATAAAAAATACAACGTCGGCGACCGCGACAAGCACCAGAAAGCCGAGGGGCAGTCGCAGGCCGTGATCGAAGGCATCAATGTTTGCTATTACCCGGTCATCGACACGTTCGATGCGCCGCCGGTGTCGGCGCGGCGCGCGGACCGCATCGAGGGCGAGCGCCTGGCGTTCAGTTATTTCGAAGCGCGGGCCGGGCAGGACGAAGCCGAAACCAAGGCGGCGCATGAAACATTCTTTTACGTTTTGCACGGTGAACTGAGCGCGCAGTGCAACAGCGAGAAAAAATCGCTGAAGGCGGGCGATATCCTGCAGGCTGAGCGCGGCGACAATTACCGGCTCGAAGTGAAGTCGCCGTTCGCGCGTTACGTCAGCGTGCGCTCGACGCCGTACCTCGAGAACCTGATCGATTCGATGACGCCCGAGCAGGCCGAACAGGCGCGCATCAATATGAAGGCGAACTAAACCGGCGCGGCCGCCGGCCGCGTGCAGGTAATTGCGCAGGAGAAGGCGTGATGATGAAAGCGAAGCTCGTTGCTCTTGCCGTAGTCAGTGCGTCGTTCGCGGGTGCGGCCGCCGCGCAGGGCTGGAGCCCGCAGCGCAATGTCGAAGTCATCGTCCCGGCGACTGCCGGCGGTTCGCTCGACACCACCGGGCGCACTGTCACACGCATCTGGGGCGATCTCAAGCTGTTGCCGGTTTCGAGCACCATCTCGAACCGCGCCGGCGGCGGGCACGCAGTGGCTTACAACTATCTTGCGCAGCGTCCGAACGACCCGCATTTTCTGGCGGTGACTTCATCGACGCTGCTGGCCAGCCACATCAACGGGCATATTCCGCAGACTTACACCGACTTCACGCCGCTCGCGGTACTGCTCACCGAATACATCGCGTTTGCGGTGCGTGCCGATTCGCCGCTGAAGACGGGCAAGGACGTCATCGAGGCGCTGCGCAAGGCGCCGGGGTCTCTGAGCCTGGCGATCAGCAGCGCGACCGGCGGTACCCACCATATTTCATTCGGCTTGCCGCTCGCGTCCGCCAGTGTGGACATGACCAAGGTCAAGCTGGTGGCGTTCAATTCTTCCGCCGAGGCGGTGACTGCGCTGCTTGGCGGACACGTCGACGTGGTTTCCGCCGGCACGGTGAATGTCGCGCCGCATGTCGCCAGCGGCAAATTGCGCGCCATCGCGGTCACCTCGGCCAAGCGCATGACGGGCGCGCTGGCGGTGGCGCCGACGTGGCCTGAGCAGGGCTACAAGGGCGTGTTCGAAAACTGGCGCGGCATCATAGGCGCCAGAGGCATCACGACAGAGCAGGTGGCGTTCTGGGACAGCGTGTTTCGCCGGCTGACCGCGAGCGAGGACTTTCGCAATTACGCCGAACAGAACCAGTGGGACGCGAGTTATCGCAACGCAGACGATTCGCGCAAGTTCATGGCCGAGCAGTATGAAGAACTTAAAGGCGTGATGACCTACCTGGGCCTGGTGAAAAAGCCCTGACGCGGCGCGACGGCCGCGCCATCTCGCAGGTTATTTCGCGCTGTCGGTGATGCGCCGGCGCGCTGCGAGATATTCCACTTCTAGGCGATCCACCAGCGTCGCGACGGTCGGTATGTCGTCGATATTTCCCACGCCCTGGCCCGCGCCCCAGATTTCCGTCCAGGTTTTGGGACGTTCTTCGCGATTGCGATACTGTCCCGGCGCTTCATTGGCCGGCAGGTTGGCGGGGTCCAGCCCCGCATTGCGTATGCTGCCTGCAAGATAGCTGCCGTGCACGCCTGAAAACAGCGGCGTGTAGACAATGTCGCCCGAGTCGGAATCGACGATCATTTGCTTGTAGCGTTCCACCGCCATCGATTCTTTGGACGCAATGAAGCGTGTGCCCAGGTAAGCGAGGTCGCATCCCATTGCCTCCGCCGCGAGGATGCCCGCGCCGTTGGTGATGGCGCCCGCGAGCACCAGCGGGCCTTGGTGGATGCGGCGCAATTCATTGACCAGCGCGAAGGGATTGAGGCTGCCCGCATGCCCGCCGGCGCCGCCGCATACCGCGATCAGGCCATCGACGCCCGCTTCCAGCGCTTTTTCCGCGTGCCGCACCTTGATGACATCGTGAAACACGATGCCGCCGTATTCATGCACGCGCGGCACCAGCGCGGTGGGCGCGGAGAGCGACGTGATGACGATGGGCACTTTGTGGCTGAGGACGACTTCAAGATCGGCGTCGAGCCGCTTGTTGGCTTTGTTCATGATCAGGTTGACCGCGTACGGCGCGACTTTCTTGTCGGGATGCTCGCGTTGGTATTGCGCGAGCTCGGTCTCGATGCGCGTGAGCCATTTGTCGAGCTCTTCCTGGGGACGCGCGTTGAGCGCAGGGAACGAGCCGATCACGCCGGCCTTGCATTGCTCGATCACCAGATCGGGCCCGGAGACAATGAACATGGGGGCGCTGAGCACGGGAATGCGCAAACGGCTGCGGATTTGAGGGGCGAGGGGCATGCAAACTCCTTAAACTGATCAAGTTACCTTGGGGTGGACGACGTGTTGCCCACGCTAACAGACTTATCTCCGGCTGGTAAAGAAACGGTGAATCGGAATTGCCGGATCCGGGCCCGCGCCCATATTATTTGGCGGGCTCCCGGCGCTGCTTCAGGCCTTTCAAAAAAGCTTCGCCTTCCGCGGCGAGTTCAGGCGTGCCCTCCGGCAGGCCGCCGCGCTCTGAATAACTCACTTCGATGACGGCCCCCGTCGCTCCGGGTTGCGCGCAGGTAATGGCTTTCTGGAAAAAGGTGAATGACTCGCCGGGCGCGGAAACGACGCCGTGGTCTTCGGCAACGACGCGGGTCTGCACGCATGCCATGTCGTCCCAGGTCACGGCTTCGGCTTCCTGTGACTTATAACGAAACCTGCCCATGGTGCGGGAATCCGCCATTTCCTTGCGCACATAGCCGAGCAATTCCCGGCTGTCCCTGCAGCAACCGGCGATGTTTCTGCTCCACGCGACGGCGCGGAAAGAATGCTGTTTGGAGCTCAGGTTTTTGGCGAACGTGGCGATGCTGCTCGACCTTTCAAATACATACCACCAGCTTCCGCGCGGCGGCGCCACCGTGACCCAACTGGTTTCGTACGGTGCCGTGGTGTCGGAGACGGCGATAGGCCGGCGTTGTGCGCACGCGTTGCCGGCCGCGAGCGCGCCGAGCGCAATCACTGCCGCCAGTCTCCAGCTGAAAGGCATCCGCGTCATCGCTTCAAAAAAAATGCGTTGCGCCGCATCGGGCGCGGTACCGTGATTGCGGCGCCGGGTTATTTTTTTGCGGCGCGCTTGCGGGCGGTTTTGGGCCCGAATCCCGGTTCGTAGTGCGCGCCCGCCATGGTGCCGTCAACCGCTTTGCCGATGATGCCATGCGACAAGTCTTTCAGCGCCAGGAAAATGACATCTTCCTTGGGGGTGGACACCAGCGTGTGCGGCGCGTTGGCGGGAATGTAGATCAGGGTTCCGGCGGGGGCCAGCACGCGCTTGCCGTTGACCGAGCCTTTGAGCGTACCCTTGACCACGTAGTTGAATTGCTCGTTCGGGTGGCTGTGCATGCGTGAGCCGGTGCCGCGCGGCTTGTGGATGTAGCCGAACAACATGCGCGCGCCTTCGACAACTCCGCCGTGCGAAGTCGAGTAACCGGTGCCGGCTGCGACCTTCTTCACTTTCGCGACGTCGAAATGATATTTACCGTTGCCGGCCCTGAGCGCGCCGGCGGTCTTGGTTTTCGGTGTTGCCATGTTTGTTGGTCCGTTTCTTATAAGTAATCGATTTTCTTCCAGCTCTCGGCCGGCACCACGTTCTTGCTTTTGCCGGGACGGCGGTCGGCGTAGACCTTGCCTTCCTTCAGCACCATGTGGATGGCTTTCTTTTCCTGCAGGATGCGGATGTCGGCGATGGGGTCGCCATTGACGGCGACGATGTCCGCATACTTGCCGGCTTCGAGGGTGCCCAAGTCGCGGCCCAGGTGGATGGCTTCGGCGGCGTTCTTGGTCGCGGTCTGAATCGCGTGCATAGGCGTCATGCCGAGCGCGACGTAGACTTCGAGTTCCCACGAGTTGGTGCCGAAATGCGGCTCGAAGCCCATGTCGGTACCCATCGCGATCTTGATGCCGGCCTTGTACATTTTCTGAAACGTCGTGTAGCAGTGCGGCTGCAGTTTCTTTAATTTGGTCAGCACGAATTCGGCGGTGCCGAGTTCGCGGCGCAACTGGATCGCATGATCGGTGCGGTGAGCGAGCGTCGGCGTCACGGGAATGCCGGCTTCCTTGATCATGCCGATGGTGTCATCGTCCGAAAACACCATGTGCTCTATGGTGTCGGCGCCGGCCTTGATCGCCATGCGCTGCGCGGTCGTGGTGAAGCAATGCACCGCCGCGATCTTGTGGAAGGCGTGGGCTTCGTCGCAGATCGCGTCGAGCTCTTCCTGCGTCATGTTGCGGATGTCCGGTTCTTCCTTGTCGGTGCCGCCGCCGCCCGAGGCGCAGGTCTTGATCACGTCGCAGCCCCACAGCAGGTTGAGCCGCGCCAGCTTGCGCAGTTCGTAGGGACCGTCAGCGGTGTTGAAACCGGAGCGCGGCATGGCGCGCGGC
>JAIOOZ010000346.1 GCA_021414185.1 Betaproteobacteria bacterium | reverse complement strand
CCGCGGCCGATGACGCTGTATTGGGGCGCGCGCGTGCGCGCCGATCTCTATATGAACGAACTGCCCGAACAATGGGCGGACTCGCGCGCCGATTTCAAGTACGTGCCGGTGCTGTCGGAGCCGCTGGCAAGCGACCACTGGACAGGCCGCACTGGCTTCGTTCACGAGGCGGTGATGCAGGATTTCCCTGACATGAGCGGCTATCAGGTCTACGCCTGCGGCGCACCGGTGGTCGTGGAATCTGCGCACCGCGATTTCACTTCCCGCTGCGGCCTGCCCGAAGCAGAATTTTTCGCCGACGCTTTCACGCCGGCCGTCCCCACCGCTTGAAATTACAGCCGAATTTACAACGAAACGCGGCGGCGCCCGCCGGTCATCTGTTTCAACTGATTAACGGCGAGATCGAGGCTTTCGCGGTAGTTCCGGCGCGCGGCGTCGGCATTGCCGAGCCGGTCATGCAACTGCGCAAGCACGAGGTACGCTGAATACATGGGCTCGACCGATATGCTCGCGTCGAGATAACTCTGCGCTTTGCCCCACAGTTCCTGCCGCGCGCACAGCCGGCCCAGGGTCAGCAGCAGCACCGCGTCGCGCGGATTGGATTTCAACCACTGCTCGGCGCGCTCGATCTGCCGTATCGTTTCGCCGCCCTCGCATTCGGCGTAAATTCCGACCAGTTCGGAGTCCCATTCCATCGCCAGCGCCTGCTCGATGATCTGCAGCGCCTGCGCAACACCGCCCAGCGCCATATAACATTGCGCGGCAGCGGCGGCGATTTTGGCGTCGCGTTTCAGTTCGGAGGGAATTTTTTGCCAGCACTCTTCGAGCGCGTGCTGGTCGAGCGCCTTGCGTTTCAGATTCTCGGCGTGCGCATAGCGCCGCAGATGACTGGCCTGCGTCGCGTCGAATACGCTGCGCCGCTCCAACTGGTCGATCAGCAGCAGCGCCTGGTCCCAGTTCTTGGCCTGCTGCTGCGCTTTGAGTTCGAGGCGCAATGCCGCGGTGTGCTTGTCGGGCAGGGTCCGCAATGCCGCCAAGGCTTCCTGGAAGCGCCGCTGGTCGAGCAGCATGTCGGCCGCCGCAATGATGCGCACGACCGGTTCGCCGGAAGCCAGCTCCTCGGCACGCGCAAGATAGGCGTCGCGCTCGTCGTAACGGCGCAACTCGTGCGCCGCGCGCGCGGCCAGCACCGCGCCGAGTGCCGACGTGTCGGCCGACTCCATCGCCGTCACCGCGGCTTTTTCGGCACGCCCGAAGCGGCCGGCGAAAAACGCATTCACCGCGGTGAGCAGCGTGGCGCGCGCATTGTCGCGGCGGCGGCGCTCGCGATATTCGCGCACCTTGGCCGGCAACCCGAC
>JAIOOZ010000345.1 GCA_021414185.1 Betaproteobacteria bacterium | reverse complement strand
CGATGTTTCGTAAAACGGGCACAGTTGGAGGAGCAATGAACGCAACCGTACTTCCGCAGACGTCGGCCGGTATCAAGGTCGAACCACTGCCGTACGCACTCGGCGCCTATGTGACGGGCGTCGATCTGCGCCGTCTCGACGATGCCGCGTTTGCCGCCATCCACGCGGCGTGGCTCGAGCATCTGGTGATCGTGATACGCGGGCAGCAGATCGGCGATGACGACCAGACGTCTTTCAGCTACCGCTTCGGCGTGCTCGACGAGGTGCCCATCGTCAGCAAGGGACAGGCGCCGCGCTATAACAAGCATATTTCCGTGATTTCGAACATTCGCGAGAAAGGCGTGCCGATCGGTGGTCTCGGCGACGACGAGGTGCTGTGGCACTCCGATACGTCCTACCGCGACCAGCCGCCGTCGGCGAGCGTGCTGCAGGCGCTGGAAATTCCGCTGGCGGGCGGCAATACCGGTTTCTCCAATATGTATCTCGCGCTGGAGACTCTGCCGCCGGAACTGCGCAGCCGCATCGATACGCTGACTGCAAACCAGGACATCACTTACACCGCGGGCGGCGAACTGCGTGAGGGCTTCACGCCGGTAACCGACGTGCGCAAATGCCCGGGGGCGACGCATCCGCTGATACGCACGCATCCGGAAACGAAACGCAATGCGCTGTACCTGGGCCGGCGGCGCAACGCCTATATCCACGGGCTGGAGGTTGCGGAGTCGGAAGCGTTGCTGGATACGCTGTGGGCGCACGCCACGCAGGATTTTCTGGCGTGGCATCATCAATGGCGCGTCGGCGACGTCGCCGTGTGGGACAACCGCTGCGTCATGCATCACCGCGACCCGTTCGATCCGCAGGGCCGCCGCATCATGCACCGCGCGCAGGCGCGCGACGGCAAGCGCCCGGCGCGCGATGCCGCGGCGGAAATGGCGCCGCATCCGCGCGGACAGCGCTACCTCGCCGCGCAGGTTTCAAGATAATGCGGCAGCGTATTCCCTTCCTCCCTTCGCCCGAAGGAAGTCCCCTTGGGGGGCAAGGGGAGGATTGAGGTGGGGATGGGTTATTGCTCGCATAGTGCATAATTTGTTTTAACCCATCCCCATCCCAGCCTTCCCCTTGAAGGGGAAGGAGATGATGGCGCGATGCGCCGTACGAGGAGAACTAAATGGAAACGATGACAATTACCATCCGGCCGTTGACGCCGGTTTTCGGCGCCGAGATCACCGGCGTCGATCTGAAAAACCTCGACGACGCGACCTTCGCCGAAATCGAGAAAGCGTTCGAGACTTATTCCATCCTGGTATTCCCGCGGCAGGACTTGGACGATGACGCGCAGATCGCGTTCAGCCGCCGTTTCGGCGACCTCGAGAAAACGCAGGGACATATCGCCAACAATTTCCAGGTCAAGCACGTTTCCGAGATCACCAATCTCGATCCGAACGGCAAGCTGATGGCGCCCGACGATCCGCGCGTGCTCTATCGCCTCGGCCAGCGCAACTGGCATTCCGACAGCTCGTTCAAGCGCGTGCCGGCGAAAGCATCGCTGCTGCACGCGCGCAAATTACCGCCCGACGGCGGCGATACCCAGTTCGCGAGCCTGCGCGCTGCTTACGATGCGTTGCCGGAATCGCGCAAGCGCGAGCTCGAGGACAAGGTTGCGATACACCATTACGCGTATTCGCGCCGCAACGGCGGCTACCAGCTCACCAACGAAGAAGAAGACAAGCGCTTCCCGCCGGTGCCGCAGGCGATCATCCGTGCCAACCCGGTCAACGGCCGCAAGGCTTTGTACGTCGGCTCGCACGCGTCGCACATCCGCGGCATGCCGGAGGAGGAGGGCAACGCGCTGCTGAAAGAGCTGCTCGAATTCGCGACCCAGGAAAAATTCACCTACCTTCACCGCTGGAAGGTCGGCGACCTGGTGATGTACGACAACCGCGCCGCGCTGCATCGCGCGCGGCCTTACAAGATCACCGAGCACGCGCGCATCCTGCACCGCACGACGGTCGCCGGCGAAGGCCCGACGGTTGCGGCGTAAGTTTTTCGCGCTGCTGCTGATCGCGTTCAGCACAGCTGCGACTGCCGCCGAACTGGTGCGCGTGGTTGAAACGCGCAATCTGCCGCAGGAGCAGTTGCCGGCGCCGGCCACGGCGTCGCACGAGCTCCGGCTTTCCATTTGCACATTCAAGGGCACGCGCTGGCAGACCGCCGACATCGTGGCGGCCACGCTGGATGCGCTGCCGCTGCTGGCGCAATGCGGCATCGCGGTCGCCGCCGTCGAACTCAAGGTGCTGGAGGCGCCGCTCAAATTCCGCTATTACTCCGTACCGGTAGCGCGCGAGCTGCTGCGCGAGATAACTGTCGCGAAGCCGGCGCTATTTTTTGTCGACGATACGTACAGCGAGCCCGCCTACGACGCGGAGGCAATCGGCCTGAGCAACGCGAAGACGCGCCCCGAACTCGCCAACACCATCTGGTTCGCCTATGGGGCGCATGATCTGCCGTTCGCGATCGCGCACGAGCTCGTGCACGTGCTGTCCGACAACGGCGACCATAGCGAAGCGGCGGACAACCTGATGCGTCCCGAAACATCGCCGGGGAGCACGCGCCTCACCGACGCGCAGTGCATCCGCATGCGTGGAGTCGCCGAGCCCAACGGCCTGCTCACGCGCCGCGCCGGAGCGCCGCGCAGGTAATTCAGGTGGCTACGCCGATCGAGTACTGGAACGTCAGGTTCTCGATGCCGTCGAGCATCCACTTGCCGTTCTTCAACTCGTAGCGCAGCCGCAACTTGCCGGCGACCTGGATGGAATTTTCTTCCGGCTTCGGGTTGTTGCGCGTTGTCATATGAACGAGCACCGTGAGCTGATTGCCGGACCGCCGGCTTTCCAGGATTTCGACCTGTTTGAACTCGTCAGTCTCGAACGTCCATTCGTCGGCCGGGCCGGTTCCCGCCGCATCGGAAATGCGAACCACGCTGCCGACGACGTCTTTGATGATTTGCTCGGGGGCTACCTCGGGTTTGTCTGCCACCTGAACGGCGCGGGTGTCGTGCGAGGATTCCGGTGCCGGCCCGCAGCCGGCTATCGCTGCGGCCAGGAGCAAAGCGGAGATGATCAGGAGGATGCGGAACATGAATTGTGGTGATGCCCAGGCTGCAGTATGTTTGAGAAATAGCACATCGAAGCGGGATTTACAACGCGAGAGGGGCAGGCACGGCCGGAATGTCTCGGCAGCGGGCAATCATCGCTACAATATTCCCGCATAATTCGCTGTAAGCCATTGCAATTGAACGAGGAGAATCGATTTGATCAAACCTTATGAATTTCGCGGCCACGGCTATCGCACGCTCGCCGAAGCGGTGGCATGGACGAATTTGCGCAGCGAGCCGGCGCTCGAGCCGGAACTGCCGATCATCGATCCGCACCATCATGTGTGGGACGACCAGCGCGGCCGTTACCTTGTGCACGAATTGTCGGCAGACGTGAGCAGCGGCCACAACATCATCGCCACGGTGTTTGTCGAAGCCGGCGTGATGTACCGCAACTCCGGCCCGGAAGAAATGAAACCCGTCGGCGAAGTCGAATTCGTCAACGGCGTCGCGGCGGCCGGCGCCAGCGGCCACTATGGCAAAACGCGCTTGTGCGCGGGCATCGTCGGCCATGCGGACCTGATGTTAGGCGACAAGGTCCAGCCGGTGCTCGATGCGCTGGTGGCGGCGGGCAACGGCCGCTTCAAGGGTATCCGGTACGGCACCATCTGGGATTCGGGCAACGCCGCGAAATTCGGCCGCCACCAGGTCGCTCGCCACCTGATGCTGGACCCGGTGTTCCGCAAAGGCTTTGCGCGTCTTGCCGCGTCGAAGCTGTCGTTCGAGGCGTGGATGTTCTATCCGCAGCTCGACGACCTCGTGGACCTGCTGCGCGAATTTCCGGAAGCCAACGTGATTCTGAACCACTGCGGCGGACTGCTCGGCATCCCGCCGCACGACGGCAAGCGCGACGAAGTCTTCAAAATCTGGCACGCGCACATGCGCAACCTCGCGCAG
>JAIOOZ010000304.1 GCA_021414185.1 Betaproteobacteria bacterium | reverse complement strand
AATACGTAAGGTGTGAGGGGTGAGGCGGGAGGTGTAAAATCCCGCCGAACCCGAATTTCTCCTTACCCCTAACTCCTCACTCCTGACGCTTTCTCATGAGCATTAAATCCGACCGCTGGATACGGCGCATGGCGCAAGAGCACGGCATGATCGCGCCGATCGAACCCAACCAGGTCAAAGAGGTCAACGGCCAGCGCATTGTGTCGTATGGCACTTCCAGCTACGGCTACGACATCCGCTGCTCGGACGAATTCAAGCTGTTCACCAACATCAACAGCACGATCGTCGATCCGAAGAACTTCAACGACAAGTCGTTCGTCGATATCAAGGCCGAATCGTGCGTGATCCCGCCGAATTCGTTTGCGCTTGCACGCACCGTCGAATATTTCCGTATTCCGCGCAACGTGCTGACCATCTGTCTGGGTAAATCGACGTACGCGCGCTGCGGCATCATCGTCAACGTCACGCCGTTCGAACCGGAATGGGAAGGTTATGTGACGCTGGAGTTTTCGAACACGACGCCGCTGCCCGCCAAGATTTACGCCAACGAAGGGGTCGCCCAGGTGATTTTCCTGGAATCCGATCCCGATGACGTCTGCGAGACTTCGTACAAGGACCGCGGCGGCAAGTACCAGGGCCAGCAGGGCGTTACCCTGCCTAAAATCTAGCGCGCGTGAACCAGTTTTATCCTACCGATGCCGCCGGCCTCTGTGCCGTGCGGCTGCCGCCATTCTAAGGAGTACGGCATGAAATTTCATTTTCCGGTCATCGTCATCGACGAGGATTTCCGCTCCGAGAACGCGAGCGGGCTCGGCATACGCGCGCTCGCCAAGGCGATTGAAGACGAGGGCATCGAAGTCATCGGTGTGACGACTTACAACGATCTTTCGCAGTTCGCACAGCAACAGTCGCGCGCCTCCGCGTTTATCCTGTCGATCGACGACGAGGAATTCACGCCGGGGCCCGAGATCGACCAGGCGGTGCTGAATCTGCGCGCTTTCATCGAAGAGATCCGTTTCCGCAATTCGGAAATCCCGATCTATCTCTACGGCGAAACCAAGACCTCGCGGCACATTCCCAACGACATCCTGCGTGAACTGCACGGCTTCATTCACATGTTCGAGGACACGCCGGAATTCGTCGCCCGCCATATCATCCGCGAGACGCGCACTTATCTCGACGGTCTCGCGCCGCCGTTTTTCCGCGCGCTGACCAATTATGCGCAGGACGGCTCGTATTCCTGGCACTGCCCGGGACATTCGGGCGGCGTGGCCTTTCTCAAGAGCCCGGTCGGCCAGATGTTTCACCAGTTTTTCGGCGAGAACATGCTGCGCGCCGACGTGTGCAACGCGGTCGATGAACTCGGGCAGTTGCTCGACCATTCCGGGCCGGTCGCGGCGTCCGAGCGCAACGCGGCGCGCATATTCAACTGCGACCACCTGTATTTCGTCACCAACGGCACCTCCACTTCCAACAAGATGGTGTGGCATTCGACGGTGGCGCCCGGTGACGTCGTTATCGTCGACCGCAACTGTCATGTGTCGATTCTGCACGCCATCACGATGACCGGTGCGATTCCCGTGTTCCTGATGCCGACGCGCAATCACTTCGGCATCATAGGCCCGATTCCGCTCGAGGAATTTCGCTGGGAAAACATCGAGAAAAAAATCAAGGCCCATCCGTTCGCGCGGGAAGTGAATACCAAGCCGCGCGTGCTTACTCTCACGCAAAGCACTTATGACGGGGTGGTCTATAACGTCGACACCATCAAGGAGATGCTTGACGGCAAGGTTGATACGCTGCACTTCGATGAGGCGTGGCTGCCGCACGCAACGTTCCATGATTTCTACCGCGGCATGCATGCGATCGGCCAGAACCGGCCGCGCTGCAAGGAGTCGGTGATTTTCTCGACGCAGTCGACCCACAAGATGCTGGCGGGCCTCTCGCAGGCATCGCAAATCCTGGTGCAGGACAGCGACACGCGCAAGCTCGACCGCCACAGTTTCAACGAGGCTTACCTGATGCACACCTCGACTTCGCCGCAGTACGCGATCATCGCGTCGTGCGATGTCGCCGCGGCAATGATGGAGCCGCCGGGCGGCAATGCACTGGTCGAGGAGTCGATACTCGAAGCCATCGATTTCCGGCGCGCGATGCGCAAGATCGACGACGAGTTCGGCGATTCGTGGTGGTTCAAGGTGTGGGGCCCGGAGCAACTGGTCGAAGAAGGCATCGGCAGCCGCGACGACTGGATACTGAAATCCAACGACCGCTGGCACGGCTTTGGCGATCTCGCGTCCGGCTTCAATATGCTCGATCCGATCAAGGCGACCGTCATCACGCCGGGGCTGGACGTATCCGGCGCGTTCTCCAATCCCGGCATGCCCGCGGCAGTGGTCACCAAATACCTTGCTGAACACGGCATCATCGTCGAGAAGACCGGCCTGTATTCGTTCTTCATCATGTTCACGATCGGCATCACCAAGGGCCGCTGGAATTCGCTGGTCACCGAGCTGCAGCAGTTCAAGGACGATTACGACAACAACCGGCCGCTGTGGCGCATCCTGCCCGAGTTCGTGGGCAAGTATCCGCAGTACGAGAAGGTGGGATTGCGCGACCTGTGCACGCAGATTCACGGCGTCTACAAGGCGAACGATATCGCGCGGCTGACGACGGAAATGTATTTGTCCAACATGGAGCCCGCGATGCGGCCGGGCGACGCGTGGGCGCGGCTCGCCCACCGTGAAATCGACCGCGTGGAGATCGACCAGCTCGAAGGCCGCATTACCAGCGTACTGCTCACGCCATATCCGCCGGGCATACCGTTGCTGATTCCCGGCGAGCGTTTCAACGCGACCATCGTGCGTTATCTCAAGTTCGCGAAATCGTTCAACCAGAAATTCCCGGGATTCGATACCGACATTCACGGGCTGGTCGCGGACGAGACCAGCCGGCGTTCAAGGTACTACGTAGATTGCGTTTCGCTGAAGGCGTCCGGCGGATAGCCGGAACGGCTCTTATTTCCGTATCTTCTTGTTCTTCTCCATCCAGTCCTTGACGTAGCCTTCGGCTTCCCTGATCTGGTCGCCGGACATTTCCGCTGCGACTTTCTTCATGGTGTCGGGTGCGGTGTCGTCGCCCAGTTGCGCGGCGATGCCGAGCCACTGATAGGCAAGGACGAGATTCTTCTCGACGCCTTTGCCGTCCCAATACATGCTGCCGAGATCGGCCTGCGCCTGGAGGTGGCCGCGCGCCGCGGCTTCCTTGCGCAGGCGGGCGGATTCGGCGAGGTTTTGCGGAATTCCGTCGCCGCGGAAATAAATAGTGCTCAAACTGTACTGCGCGCCGGGATCGCGTTGCGCCGCCGCCAGGTTCAGCCACTTGAGTGCGAGCTTCAGGTTTTTCTCGACGCCGTAGCCGCGCGCATATATCAGGCCCAGCGAAGTCTGCGCGCGCACGTCGCCCTGCTTGGCGAGTTTTTCGTACCACTGTGCCGCCAGCTTGAAATCCTGTTCTACACCGTCTCTGCCCAGGTAATAGGCTTCGGCAATCTGGCGCGTTGCCGTCTTGTCGCCGGCATCGGCGCGTATCTTCAAATCGTTAAGCGAAATGTTGTTGTCCTGCGCAACGCCCGCGCCGGTAGCGAGCGTCAGTGCAAGGAACGTAATGGCGATGGCCGGATGATTGCGCATGAATATCACGCCATGCGGTCCAGTACCGTCAGTTTGTAGCTGTAGGGGTTCTTGTCATCGGCGGCATATGCCGTGACCGCGCCCGCCTGCCATTGCTGCATGTCGATTTCCGGCATATAGGTATCGCCCGCGACTTCGGCGTCGACTTCGGTCAGGTAAATGCGGTCGGCCTGCGGCAGCGCAGCGGCGTACAGCTGGGCGCCGCCGATGACGAATATCTCGTCATCGCTGCCGCACGCTGCAATGGCGCCGGCCAGCGTCGGCGCAACGATGGCGCCCGCGACCTTGTAATCAGGCTGCCGCGTCACGATCACGGTAGTGCGCCCCGGCAACAGCCTTGCGATGGATTCCCACGTGTTGCGCCCCATGACGATGTGGTGTCCCATTGTGATTGTTTTGAACATTTTTAGTTCGCCGGGCAGGTGCCACGGGATCGCTTTATTCGCGCCAATGACGCGATTTCTGGCCATCGCTGCGATAAGCGAGAGACGCCGGGGGAGGAGAGACGATAGACGGGGATTAGAGCCTTCTGCCGCCTCTCGCGTCTCGCCTCTCGTCTCTCCGGTCATACAGCGACAGGCGCCTTGATGGCGGGGTGCGGGTCGTAGTTTTCGAGCGTGAAATCCGCATAGGTGAAGTCGAACAGGTTCTTGACCGCGGGATTGAGCCGCATCGTCGGAAGCTTGCGTGGTTGACGGGATAGTTGCTCGCGCGTCTGTTCCAGATGGTTCGTGTAGAGATGCGTGTCGCCGAAGGTATGCACGAAATCGCCGAGCTTAAGTCCGCAGACCTGCGCGATCATCATTGTCAGCAGCGCGTAGGAGGCGATGTTGAACGGCACGCCGAGAAAAATGTCGGCGCTGCGCTGATAGAGCTGGCACGAGAGCTTGCCGTTGGCGACGTAAAACTGGAAAAACGCGTGGCACGGCATCAGCGCCATCTTGTCGAGATCGGCCACGTTCCACGCCGACACGATCATGCGGCGCGAGTCGGGATTTTTCCTGATCTGTTCCAGCACCTGGCTGATCTGGTCGATGTGGCGGCCGTCGGGCGCCGGCCACGAGCGCCACTGGTAGCCGTAGACGGGGCCGAGGTTGCCCTGAGCGTCCGCCCATTCGTCCCAAATACCGACGCCGTTGTCTTTCAGGTACTTGATATTGGTGTCGCCTTTCAGGAACCACAGCAGTTCGTGAATGATCGACTTCAGGTGCACCTTCTTGGTCGTCAGCAGCGGGAAGCCCGCGTTGAGATCGAAGCGCAATTGCGCGCCGAACACCGAGAGGGTGCCGGTGCCGGTGCGGTCGCTCTTCTCGGCGCCGTTCGCCAGCACGTGCTGCATGAGGTCAAGATAGGGGCGCATGGGCAGGATTCAGGAGTCAGGATTCGGCAAGTGCGGCGCGCTGTTCACGCTGATAATTTTAATCGATATTGCTGCGATAAGGTTTTTTGAGCATCCAGTTCACCATCGCTTCGACGGTTTCCCGCTCCTTCCCGAGAAATCCGTGCGCGCTGAATGCCTCGCAGGGATCCGAGCGCGCCGGCTCGCCACCCTGCACCGTGATAAGAGGGAACTTCGCCGACAGCGACTTGGCGCCGCGGTAAGGCGTGACGTTGCATCCATCGTCAGCATGATGCACGAACAACACGGGAGGGCGAATGGTCGTGAAATCGAAGCCGCTCAATCCCTGGCCCGAGCGGGCGGCGTTGAACATGGTCGCGGTCAGCACGACGCCGGCAACGCGGTCGGAAAGCGCCCGTCCAGCCGCGGCTGCCGAGAGGGTGCCGCGGCTGGTGCCGACAAGAAATACCGGCGTATCTGCGTAGCGTTTCTGAAGTTCAGCAACTACGGTCGCGATATCGGTGGCGTGCTTGTCGCCGAGCCGAAAGCCGTCGTTCATGCCGGTTGCCTGATCGGATGGCGAATCCATTACGGCCGTCGCCACGCGGCCATCGACGAAATAATTGCGCGAGCGCACCAGGAAATTGCCTTCGCCGAGTTTTATCTGGCCACCTTCGGAGCGCAGCCGGATGTTTCCCTCACTTCCGGGAAACAGGATGGCAACTGCGTGCGGCGGATTGATTGGGGTGCTCAGCAGAAAAGTTTGCGTCACGCCTTCGCGTGTTTGCAGGGTCACGATTTCCTGCGCGGCCGCAAACGACGCCGGGAGCAGCAGGGCGGCAATGATGCCGATGCCCGCGGTGGTTTTGAGTGCCGTTTCCCGGAACCTGCGCATGGAACGATTATAATTGGCGCGCTCACGTCCTCGACAGGAAATTATGCTCGCCAAACTGAATCAGCAAGCGGCCGTTGCGGGCGCTGCTGCGCTGCGCAAACACACGCATTTTCTGTTCATCCTGCCGTTCGCCAGGGAACTGTCCCGCGCGTGGCCGGCCAGTGACGTGCTGGCTACGCTGCTCGCGCGCCGGAAAATGAAAGCAGGCGAACTCGGGAAATCGCCGGTGAGCGGCAACCTCAAGGACGGCGCGCTCGCGAGCTGGATCATGCTGGAGCCGAAGAAAACGGTTTTTGAAGCGCAGGCTGCGGTGCGCGGTGCTTTGCAATCGCTGCTTGCCGAGAACCCCTCTGAAATTGCGCTGGTTGTTTGCGGCGATGAGTCGCAGCGCCGGCGCGCGGCGCAACTCGCGGTGTATTGCGCCTGGGTCAACGGCGTAGCGCTGCCCGAGCGCAAAAAGAAGCCGGCGCGCAAGCCGCTCAAGGCTATTCATTTATACGGTCATCGCGACAAGGATGGATTCGCCGCGCAGCGCGCGCGCGCGGAAGGCAACGTGCTGTGCCGCGAACTCACGATGCTGCCGCCGAACGAACTGAATCCGGCAACCTATCGCGAGTGCATCAAGCAACTGGCGAAGGAGCACGGCTGGAGGCGCGAAGAATACGATTATGCGCGGCTCAAGAAAATGGGCGCCGGCGCATTTTGCGCGGTGGCGCAGGGCAGCGAATCGCGCGACGCCGCAATCGTGCACCTGACTTATACGCATCCGCGTGCGACGCAACATGTCGCGCTGGTCGGCAAGGGCATTTGTTACGACACCGGCGGGCACAATCTCAAGCCCGCGCGTTATATGCACGGCATGCACGAAGACATGAACGGTTCGGCGGTCGCGCTCGGCACATTGCTGGCGGCGACGCGCATGAAGCTGCCCATCAACATCGATTGCTGGCTGGCGATTTCACGCAACGACATCAGTCCGCGCGCTTACCACCAGAACGAAGTCGTGCGCGCGCTGAACGGCACTACCATCGAAGTCATGCACACCGACGCCGAAGGGCGCATGGTGCTGGCCGATACGCTAACATTGGCTGCGCGCGGCAAGCCGGACCTCATCGTCGATTACGCGACGCTGACCGGCAGCATGCACGTCGCGCTGGGCGACCGCTACAGCGGCATTTTCGCGACCAGCGATGAACTCGCTGCGCAGGCCGTGGCTGCGGGGCGGGCGGCAGGCGAGCGCGTGTGCGCGTTCCCGCAGGACGACGATTACGACAGCGCGCTCGACAGCAAGATCGCCGACGTCAAGCAATGCACGCTCGACGGCGAGGCCGACCATATACTGGCGACCCGCTTGCTCAAGCGCTTCGTCGGCGCCACGCCGTGGATACACGTCGACCTGTCGGCGCACAGCAGCAAGGGCGGGCTCGGCGCTGTCGCTTCCGATGCAACGGGTTTTGGCGTCGGCTGGACGCTCGAACTGCTTGATTCGCGGCGCATTTAGTTCTGTTTAGCTGATGTTTGGGGCGGCGGCGCCCGCCGCCGCAGTCGGCGGGCTTGACAGAACAAAACTATATAACTAATAATGTAGTTATGTATAAGAACTACATGCGTGCCATTCCCCGCGAGTGGCGCAATATTTCCAAGGTGTATGCCGCGCTGGGCGACGAGCATCGCCAGCGCATCCTGCTTACTTTCGAGCCCGGCGAGCGCCTGAACATCGGCCAGATCGTCGACGTGTCCACGTTGAGCCGCACCGCGGTGTCGCATCACCTGCGCATACTTCGCGAGGCGGGCGTTCTGCAAAGCCTGAAAGAAGGCAAGGAAGTGTATTTCTGGATCAACAAGGATTTTCTGGTCGACGCGATGGAAACGGTGATCGGCTACATCAAGAAAAACGTGTAAGAGCACGGCGCAAATTGGCAATGTCGGTATGCCAGCAACATTAAGCACGGGAAATCGTTGCCCGATTGGCAGCGTTCATGCGGAAGTGCGAATATGCGGTTAGCATGGCGGAAAAAAGAGGTCGCTCAAGGGGAGTGCGAAATGTTGAAACCGGGTTTCCTCAGAACAGTAATTGCCAACGTGCTGGTTTGGCTGTCGGCGTCGGGTGCAGCCAATGCAGCCTCGTCAGTGGCAGCCGGGAAAGCAGAGCCCGCCGTGCGGCCCGCGCTGGCCGCCGGCAGCCTCGGTTTGTTTCCTGCCGCCGACTTTCGCCTGGTGCCGGGTACCTGCGCGGATTGCCCGACGCCAAAAGAAGCGTTGTGGTATTTCCGTGACGATCTCATCGCGGTGCCGGGGCCGGGCGCCAAAGTCGCCGGATTTACAGACGGCGTTGCGGCCAAAGAAGATGTGCGGCGCTGGTACGCCGCGGCGGGTCCGGAGGAGTTACAGGCGCGCCCGCCGCTGATATGGGTCGGATCGCCCAGTGTAATTACAGACGCGAGGTTGCAGGAGTCCGGCAACGCGTTGCGACTCGCTGATGGTACCGTCACGCGCTTCGCGGTGACGCCGAAAATCCCGGCCAATCTCTCGTATTACGATGCGAGTACCGCGAAGTTTTTCACGCAACGCCCGCTGCGCATTCGCGGCACTGTCGCGCAAGGCGTTGACGGCAAGCCGGCGGTGACTGCGCGCACCATCTGGCCGCAGGATTACGTCATCGATGCCGCCGCGAGCAAACTTTCGCCGCTGGCCGCGGGAGAGACGTTGAGCGGACTCGTGCGGCAAGCCGACAGCGCGCCCCGCTATGAAACACGTCTGTTGTGGGAGCGGACTCCAGGGCAACCGCGCAACTGGGACCAACTTGCCGCACTGGGCGTGATGCTCAACGGCTCGCAAGGCGACGACGACGAGGCGCACGGCGGACATTTCGCAATCGTGACGGGCCGCGGCAACGCCCGCGGCGAATGGAGCGACTGGCTGGTCAACAATTTTTACAACCTCGATTCGTTCAGCGAAAAAGGCATCGTCGCTTCGATGGTGCCGATGGACAACTACCTGATGGATTTGAACAGCGGGCAGGCGTATTACCGGCCTTCTTATATGCTGGTAGCACTCATGCGCAGCGATCGCGCCGTGTTTGCGTATCAGGGCGCCATCGCGCGGGTCTACAACCATTTTTATCGCCATGATTTCCGCTACCGGCACGCGGGTGCGAATTGCGCGGGGATCAGCATCGACACGCTGCGGTCGCTGGGCTGGAACATCCCGGCGCGAGGCGCGACGAGCTACGCGAAAGCGGCCGCGGCGTATCCGTACATGGCGCTCAAGGAGATGAGCTTCGACAGCGGCAAGAGCTCGTTCGACTACCTGAGCGAGGAACAGACGCGTTTGTACCCGGCAGTCGCGTTCGATGCGATAGGCAACGATCTGCTGCAGCTCGTTGGCGCGCAGCCTGCGGGCCGGTCTGCCGCCAGCGCGTATGAAGAATTGCTGAAGAGCGAAGTCGAGGCGATCATTTTCGTGCGCATACCGCAGATTCCGTCGAGCCGCGCCGTTGGCAGCTTCCCGGTCGCCTCTATCGACGAGTATATGCAGCGCACACCGGCAGACCGCGCGCAGTGGAAGATCGTGCCGGTCGGTCCGCGGCCATTTCCGTCCGAATTTGTCAGCGCCGCGACCGAACCCGCAACGCAGAACAACGGGGCGCTGCCGGTCACCGCAGGGTTGTTGCTCGCCGGCATTCTTGGCGTGCGCGCAGTTCGGCGCAGGCGCGCACGCAAGGCATAGTCTGCAACACGCAATTTGACAAGGAGAACCGCGGATGTCCGGGCAGAACCAGTTCAGTCTCATGCGCGAACGGCGTTTTCTGCCGTTTTTCTGCACGCAGTTTCTCGGCGCGTTCAACGACAACGTGTACAAAAACGCGCTCGTTATCATGCTGGCGTTTCATGCCGCAACGCTCACGACGCTGAATTCCGGCACGCTCGTGAACCTGTGCGCGGGACTCTTCATCCTGCCGTTCTTTCTGTTTTCCGCGACCGCCGGCCAGCTCGCCGACAAATACGAGAAGTCGCGCATCATCCGTTACGTGAAGCTGCTCGAAATCGTCATCATGGTGATAGGCGCGGCCGGTTTCCTGAATAAGAACCTGACTTTACTCATCGGCGCGCTGTTTCTGATGGGGCTGCATTCGACGATATTCGGGCCGGTCAAGTATTCGATCCTGCCCCAGCACCTGAAAGTCGAGGAGCTCGTCGGCGGCAACGGATTGGTGGAGTCCGGCACCTTTCTCGCCATTTTGATCGGCACCGTGCTGGGCGGCGTGCTTATCGCGCAGGAAAACTCGGCCATGCTGGTCTCGGTTACGGTGATTGCAATAGCATGCGCGGGTTATCTCACGAGCCGCGCGGTACCGAGCGCGCCGCCGGCGGCGCCCGATCTCAAGATCAACTGGAACCCGTTCACCGAAACGTGGGCGAATCTGCAGTTCACGCGGCAGAACCGCACGGTGTTCCTCTCGGTGCTGGGCATCTCGTGGTTCTGGTTTTATGGCGCCACGCTGCTCGCGCAGTTTCCGAACTATTGCAAGGACGTGCTGGGCGGCGACGAGCATGTCGCGACGGTGATGCTTACCACTTTTTCCATTGGCGTCGGCGCGGGCTCGTTGTTGTGCGAACGCCTGTCGGGCCACAAGGTGGAAATAGGTCTCGTGCCGTTCGGCTCCATAGGCCTCACGTTGTTCGCGCTCGACCTTTATTTTGCCAGCCCGACGGCGGTGACGGAGCACATGGGGGCGATGCAGTTCCTGGCGCATCCCGCCAACTGGCGCATCCTGTTCGACCTTGTCATGATCGGCGTGTTCGGTGGCTTTTATATCGTGCCTTTGTATGCGCTGATCCAGAGCCGCGCCGAACGCAGTCATCAGTCGCGCATCATCGCCGGCAACAACATCCTCAATGCGTTGTTCATGGTGGCGTCGGCAATCATGGCCGTCGTGCTGCTCAATGCCGGCATCACCATTCCGCAGCTCTTCCTGATTACGGCGCTGCTCAATGCCGCGGTCGCGATCTACATCTTCTCGCTGGTGCCCGAATTCCTGATGCGCTTCCTGATTTGGCTGCTGGTGCATTCGATCTACCGCCTCGACACAAGCGGCGTGGAGAACATTCCGGAAGAAGGGCCGGCGGTGTTGGTGTGCAATCACGTGAGCTACGTCGATGCGCTGATCATCGCGGCGGCATGCCGCCGACCGATCCGCTTCGTCATGTATTACAAGAACTTCCAGATTCCCGTGCTCAAATTCATTTTTCGCACCGGTAAAACCATTCCGATCGCCACGCGCAAGGAAGACCCGCGGTTGCTGGAAAAGGCCTACGACGATATTGCGGCGGGCCTTATCGCCGGCGATCTGATCTGCATATTTCCCGAGGGCTATATGACGAACACCGGCGAGATGTACCCGTTCAAGCCAGGCGTTACCCAGATACTCGAGCGCACGCCGGTGCCGGTGGTGCCGATGGCGCTGCGCGGCTTGTGGGGCAGCTTTTTCAGCCGCATGGATGGCCGCGCCATGTCCAATCTCTCGCGCATCGCGCTATTCAAAAAAATATCACTGGTCGTCGCCGCGCCGGTGCCGCCGCAGCAGGCAACGCCCGAGTACCTGCAGCAGCGCATTGCCGTATTGCGCGGCGACTGGAAATAATTCTCTAACCGCATTCTGAGATTCGCATCCGGAAAGGAGGGGCCATGTGGTTCGCAGGATTGGTGATCGGCGGCCTGATCGGTTCGCTGGGTGGTTTCGGCACCGCGTTTCTTGGCGCAATACTGGGCACGATAGTCGGCGCGGCGCTGGGCGCGTCTGCCAAGTCGGATGTGGGCACAGGGGAATCCGCACGGACCGCAGATACGATCTCCGGCGCGTCGCAGAACGATACTGCAACACGCCTCGCGTATATCGAGCGCCAGGTCGACAACATATACAAATCGCTCGCGGACATTCATTCGCGGCTGGTTGCGCTCGAGAAGCCGGGAATTCAGCAGGCTACTGCGCCAGACGCGCAAGGTAGTACCGTGACTTCCGGCGGTACGCAGTACGGCGCTATTCCGGATCCGGGCGGACGTCCTGCGGATTACACTCCACCGACGCCACCGGTAGCGGCTGCAATCGTGCAGCGTTCTGAGATTACGGTCGAAGAGGCAATCGCAATGGAGGGGCTCGCTACCTCGCCGCTCGCGCCGACTCCTGCGGCCGAGCGCGTTACGTCGCAGGAGGGCCCGTCTACGCCTGCCGCCACGCAGCCGGATCTGCTCACCGACAACCCGGTGACCCGGTGGCTGTTTGGCGGCAACACGCTGGTGCGCATTGGCGTCATCGTGTTGTTTTTCGGCGTCGCATTTTTGCTCAAGTACGCGGCCGAACGCGACATCGTGCCAATCGAGCTGCGGCTCGCCGCGGTGGCGGTTGGTGCGATTGCGTTGCTCATGTTCGGCTGGCGGTTGCGCGAGCGGCGCAGCGGTTACGCGCTGGCGCTGCAGGGCGGCGGCATCGGGCTGATGTACCTGACGGTGTTTGCGGCACTGCGGCTCTACCACCTGTTGCCGCCGACGTTTGCATTTGTCGTGCTGACGGGTGTTGCCGTATTTTCGGCCGCGCTTGCCGTGCTGCAGGATTCGCGCACTCTGGCGATCACGGGCGTCATCGGCGGTTTTCTCGCCCCGGTACTCACGTCCACCGGCGGCGGCAGCCACGTTGCGCTGTTCAGTTTTTATGCGGTGCTGGATGTCGGCATATTGGTCATCGCGTTCTACAAGTCATGGCGCGAACTCAATCTGGTCGGATTCCTGTTCACGTTCGTGATCGGGCTGGCGTGGGGCTCCAAGTATTACCGGCCGGAACTCTACGCCACGACCGAGCCTTTTCTGATTTTGTTTTTCCTGTTCTACGTCGCAATCGCAGTGCTGTTCGCATTGCGCCAGGCGCCGCGGCTCACGCATTACGTCGATGGCACGCTGGTGTTCGGCACGCCGCTGATTGCCTTCGGTATGCAGACCGCGCTCGTGCGCGACATGGAATTCGGCGCGGCGTGGAGCGCGTTCGCGCTGGCAGCCTTTTATCTCGCGCTGGCCACTATTCTTTATGCGCGCAAGCAGCAAACGCTGGTGCTGCTCGTCGAATCGTTTCTGGCGCTCGGCGTCGGCTTTGCGACGCTCGCGGTACCGCTGGCGTTTGAAGGCCGGCTCACTTCTGCCGTATGGGCGGTCGAAGGTGCGGCCATCGTGTGGACCGGCGTGCGCCAGGGACGTCCGCTTGCGCGCGCGTTCGGCTTGCTGTTGCAGATCGCCGCCGGCATTGCCTTTCTTGCAGGACACGGCCCGTTCGGCGCAACACCGATACTCAACAGCGCTTACCTCGGCGCCGTCATGGTCAGCGCGGGGGGGTTGTTCTGCAGCTATTACCTGCAAAGAAATTCGGAAAGTGTGACGGCGACGGAGCTCGGAGCGGCCAGCGTGCTTTTCATCTGGGGCGTCTTGTGGTGGTTCGGTGCGGGACTGCTGGAGATCGAGCGCCACGCGCCCCATGCCTGGGGACTCCATCCGCAGTTACTGTTCTTCGCCGGCACTTGCGCCATGTTCGCGCTGTTGTGGCGCGGCCTCGTCTGGAATGCGGCGCGTTTTGTCGCGCTGGCCAGCGTGCCGCTGTCTACACTGGTTTTATTGTGGACGTTCATGGCGCCGGGCGCGCAGCCGCATCCATTCGCGGCCCAGGCGTGGATAGGCTGGATTGTTGCCTTCGCAGTGCATCTGTACGTGCTGAAGCTGCACAAAGGACGCAACCAGACGCAGCTCGAGCGGTTGCACGCGGCGGGATTCTGGTTGCTTGCGGTCGTGTTGTCGTGGGAAGTTGGCTGGCAGATCGACCACTATGTCGAGGGCCGGCGCGTGTGGCCGCTGATTGCGTGGGCGCTGGTGCCCGGTGCGCTGGTAACGCTGTTCGCTGCGCGCGGCGAACGCCTGGGCTGGCCGGTCGCCGCGCACCGTCATGCCTATCTATATGCGGGCGCGCTGCCGCTGGCGGTCTTCCTGCTGGGCTGGGTACTTTTCGTGAACTTCGCGAGCAACGGCGATCCTGCGCCTCTGCCGTACGTGCCGCTGCTGAATCCGCTCGATCTTGCGCAGGCGGGCGCGCTATTGGCGATCGTGAGCTGGTTCATCGGCATGCGCCGACTGGACCTGTCCGATGCGACTTTGCCGGACCCCAATGCTGCGCTCAAGCTGCTGGGTGCGATTACCTTTGTTGCGCTGAATGGCGTGCTGCTGCGCACGTTGCACCATTACGCGGACGTGCCATTCCGATTCGACGCGATGATGCGTTCGGTGCTGGTGCAGGCGGCGTTCTCGTTGTTCTGGACATTGCTCGCGCTGGTCGCCATGGTGATGGCAACGCGCCGCCAGTTGCGCGGGCTGTGGGCGGTCGGGGCGACGCTGCTCGGCGCTGTGATCGTGAAGCTCTTTCTGATCGACCTCGCCAATTCGGGCACGGTCGAACGCTGGGTATCGTTCATCGGCGTCGGCTTGCTGGTGATCGTGATCGGCTACTTCGCGCCGGTGCCGCCCAAAACCAAGGAGGATTCCGCATGAAAGCGTGGACCATTGCCGGGATAGCGATGTTTTGTGCGGCGCCTGCATTGGCCGCGGAGCAGCCCGCCGACTTTGCGTACGGCGCCGTTATCGACGCCGACGGCAGCGAAGCGCTTTACGAAGTAGTGGCGCCGGTGACGCTGTACGAAGGCGTTGCGCGCGCGGACCTCGGCGATGTGCGCGTGTTCAACGGAGCCGGCGAGGTGGTGCCGCATGCGTGGCGGCCGCGTCGCGCGACCAGCAGCGAGGCGCAGCCGCTGCAGAAACTCACTTTGTTCCCGTTGCGCGCACAGTCCGGCGAGAACGTTGATGCCCTGTCGATCCGCGTGCAACGCAGCGCAGGCGGCGCCGTGAGCGTGAATGTCATGTCCTCCGGCGGTGCGCGTCCGAGCGACAAGCAGTCGCGCGTGGCCGGTTATCTCATCGACAATACGGCGCTCGAACGCGCGTTGCGCGCGCTCGACGTGGATTGGAAAGCAGAGGCGGGCGGATTTTCGGGCAAGCTCAGGGTCGATGGCAGCGATGACCTCGCAGCATGGCGCCCGCTGGTTACGGGCGCGCCCCTGCTCAGTCTGGAAGTCGGCGGCCAGAAGCTGGAACAGAAGCGCATCGAGCTGCCGCAGCAGAAGCTGAAATATCTGCGCTTGTCGTGGCTCGCCGACGGCAGGGGGCAGGCTGAGCCTGAACTCACCATGGTGCGCGGGGAGCTTGCCGACAAGGTCGTCGATGTTCCGCGCGAATGGGCGCCGTTCAAAGCAGTGCAGGGCGAGAAACCCGGCGAATACGTGTTCGATACGCGCGCCCATGCGCCGATAGACCGTATCCGTTTCGAGTTGCCGGAGCTGAATACCGTCGCGCAGTTCGAACTGCTGGCGCGGGACGCGACCGAAAAGTCGTGGCGCACGGTGGCGCGCGGTGTTGCTTACCGCTTGCGCCAGCAGAGTGGCGAAATCACCAGCCCTGACCTTGCCATCGGCGTGACGGCCGACCGTTACTGGCTCTTGCGCGTCGATCAGCGCGGCGGCGGCATCGGGTCCGGCCTGCCGCAGATACAGGCGGGCTGGCTGCCGCACCGCCTGGTGTTCAGCGCGCGCGGCGCGCCGCCCTTCCTGCTGGCGTACGGCAATGGCGGCGCGAAGCCCGCGGCTTTTGCGATCGAGACGCTGGTGCCGGGCTACCGCGAAGACGCGGTCCAATCGATCAAGGCCGCGAAAACTTCCGCTGCGCAAAAAGTAAACGTGCGTCATGCGGCGGCTTTTCCGCAAAACGAACTCGGCGGGGCCGAGCGCTTGCGCGCGGCCATCGACTGGAAGCGCTGGAGCCTGTGGGGCGCGCTGGTCGTCGGCGTGCTGATACTTGGCGCGATGGCTTGGCGGCTGATGCGCCAGCTGGCGGCAGGCGCCAAAGCGGCGGAGCGCGACGACGCGGCGAAGTAGTCAGGACGCGCTATGTTAAACTCGTAATCTGTTTTTTCGGGTCGATACGAGAACATCATGTCAGGCAGCACACTCGGCAAACTGTTTTGCGTGACTTCGTTCGGCGAGAGTCACGGGCCGGCGATCGGCTGCGTGGTTGACGGTTGCCCGCCGGGGATGGAATTGTCGGAAGCCGATATCCAGCTCGATCTAGACCGCCGCAAGCCCGGCACCTCGCGCCACGTCACGCAGCGCCGCGAGGACGACATCGTCGAGATATTGTCCGGCGTGTTCGAAGGCAAGACGACCGGCACGCCGATCGGATTGCTGATCCGCAACGTGGATGCGAAAAGCAAAGACTATTCGAAGATCAAGGACTCGTTTCGTCCCGGCCACGCCGATTACACCTACTGGCAGAAGTACGGCATCCGCGATTATCGCGGCGGCGGACGGCAATCGGCGCGCGAGACCGCGGTGCGCGTTGCCGCGGCGGCGGTGGCGAAAAAATGGCTGCGTGAAAAATACGGGATCGTGGTGCGCGGCTATCTGTCGCAACTGGGGCCGCTTGAAGTGCCGTTCAAAACCTGGGATGTCGTTGGCAGCAACCCGTTTTTCGTCGCGGATGCGGACGCCGTGCCGCAGCTCGAAGAATTCATGGACAAGCTGCGCAAGTCCGGTAATTCGGTCGGCGCGAAAATCACCACCATTGCGTCCGGCGTGCCGGTCGGCTGGGGCGAGCCGGTGTACGACAAGCTCGATGCCGATATCGCGTACAACATGATGAGCATCAACGCCGTCAAAGGCGTGGAGATCGGCGCCGGTTTCGCGGCGGTCGCGCAAAAAGGCACCGAGCATTCCGACGAGATGTCGCCGCAGGGTTTTCTCACCAACAATGCGGGCGGCATACTCGGCGGCATTTCGACCGGGCAGGATGTCATCGTCAATGTTGCCGTCAAGCCGACGTCCAGCATACGGCTCACTCGCCGCACTATCGACAAGGCAGGCAATGCGACGACCATCGAGACGCACGGGCGGCACGATCCCTGCGTCGGCATACGCGCGACGCCGATTTGCGAAGCGATGCTGGCATTGACCCTGATGGACCACGCATTGCGCCATCGCGCGCAAAACGGCGATGTGCAGTGCGCGACGCCGAAAATTGCGGCGCAGGCGCCGGGCGACGTGGTCGCGCGACTGCGCGCGGCGGCTGCCACCGAGAACCCCGATCCCGACGAAGCGTGACGCGCGGCGTCAGGCTTCGCGCGGTGTAGCGCAATGCACGCATTGCCTTATTGGCGGCTCGCCGGCGTTTATTTTTTCTACTTCGCCTATCTCGGTGCGTTCGCGCCGTATTTCAGCCTTTACCTGAGTTCGCTCGGCATCGCTGCCGCCGGGATCGGCGCGATCCTGGCGCTGCCGCAACTGGTGCGTATCGTCGCGCCGCATTTGTGGGGATGGCTCGCCGATCACGGCGGACATCGCTTGCGCGTTGCGCGTATCTGCACCGCCATCGGTACCGCGGTCTACTGCGGACTGTTTGCCGCCCAGAGCTTCGAAGCGTTGTTCGCCATCGTGTTGCTGATGAGTTTTTTTCTGAGCGCGGCGCTGCCGCAGGTCGAACTCACGACACTTTCGCATCTCGGTGCGCGCAGCACGGAGTATGGGCGCATCCGCGTGTGGGGCTCGCTCGGCTTCATCGCAGCGGTGCTGATCGTGGGTTACGTGCTCGACGTCGTGCCAATTGCCGTGCTGCTGTGGATCATGCTGGCGATCCTCGCCGGCGTAACCATATTGCTGTTGCTGGTTCCCGAAGCGCCGCAGGAGGCGCATGCGCACGATCACACGCCGATTGCGCACGTCATGCGCGAGCCGCAGGTCATTGCGTTGATCGTGGCGTGCGCGCTGATGGCGGTTGCGCACGGGCCGTATTACACGTTCTACTCGATCCACCTGGTTGGCTACGGTTACACCAAGGGCGCGGTCGGCTGGCTGTGGTCGCTGGGCGTGATCTGCGAAATCGCGATTTTCTTCTGGATGGCGCATTTGTTCCGCGCTTTTACGCTGCGCCAGGTGCTGATTGCCAGTTTCGGGCTCGCCGCCATCCGCTTCGCGATCATCGCATCCTGCGGCGACAACCTGGCGTTGCTGCTGATCGCGCAAACGTTGCATGCCGCGACCTTCGGCTCGTTTCATGCGGCGGCACTCGGTTACGTGCACCGCTTTTTCCGCGGCCGCAACCAGGCGCGTGGCCAGGCGATTTACACCAGCCTCACATTCGGCTTGGGCGGCACGCTGGGCGGGTTGTACGCGGGATATGCATGGGAGCATTTCGGCGCGGTGAGTACGTTCAGCGGCGCGGCTGTGTGCGCGCTTGGCGGAATGCTGCTGCTGCAATGGAAGCTCACTCGCAATGAGCGCTGAACGTTTCGTGGCGAAGCGCCGGGGCGGGATTCGCGCGCGAAAGCTGGTATTGTGAGGGCCAGTCTGGGCTCGCGCACTGTCGAGCCGCGAATCGTCGGGCGGGTGACCACGCGTCGCATGCGCGCAACGTAGAGGAGGAGGGCATGAACCCGACATCCAGCCGCCGTCGCCAGATTTTCCCGCAGGGCCTGTGCATTGCGCTGGTTGCGCTGACCGCGGGTGGCCTGCCGGCCGGCTCGGCAGCGGGCGCGCAGCCGCTCCCGGCGGCGGATCTTGAATCCGTAGTGTCCGGTCGCTACCCCGCGCCACCGCGCAACATCGAAGACATCAACGCGCTGCTCGACAGCTACCAGCCGGATCCAGCCAGGATAGCGCGCGCGACAGAGGCGGCGAATCTCGAGCCGCCGGCGGGCGCCGACAAGGCGGCGCTCGCGCGGTTCTATTTCGAGCGCTCCCGCGCGCGCGGGGAACTCGGCATGATGAGCAGCCACATTGCCGACTTGCGCATCGCCGCCGAGCACGCGAAAGGCATGACGAGCGGTCTTGGCGGGCAACCAGACTCCAATATCGAAGGCCGCGTGCTGTTCGAGCTGTCGATAATGGAACGGGGCGGGGGTAACTATGTCAATGCACTGCGCCTGTCCGAGCAATTGCTGAGCGTGACGCGCTCAACGGCGCGTCCAAACCCTGCCTTTTTGATCGCTGCTTATCAGGGTGTCGCCAGCATCAACGCGGCCCTCGGCGACCTCGCCACGGCAAAAGAAAGCCTCGCGCTGGCGGAGAGATCGTTGTCGTCCATGTCGAGTTGGGACGTGGCGTACCGGCGCCGTTTTGGCGCCACGGTCGAGCGCACGCGGGGAGACGTTGCCCTTGCCGAGGGTAAATATGCGGCAGCGGCGCAGGCCTACGGGAAGGCGGTGGCGCTGATGGATGAAAACCAGGAAGCCTATTTGGGCCTCATCAAAAAAAGGGGCGGCGAACTCGGGACGCCCGGGCAATTCCACTTTTTCCGAAACCTCCAGGAGCAGGATCGCGCCGACGCGCTAGTGCAACTTGGCCGGCTCGCCGATGCGGAAGCCGCCTATCGCGATGTGCTGATGCGCAATCTGCGCCTTTTCGGACGCTTTTCGACGGCCAGCGCCTCTACTGTGGGCCGGCTCGCGCGCGTCGTGTCCGAGCAAGGCCGCTATCGCGAGGCAGAGTCGCTTTCGCGCATCGCGGTCGACACCCTTGAGAAGACTGGCGTCGTTCCTGAATCGATCAGGCTCGCCGAAACACGCAAGATCTACGGCGCGACGCTCGTCGCGCAGGGCAAGTATCGCGAGGCGCTGCCAGTGTACGAAGCGATGCAGGAAGGGCTCGCGCGTGATCCGTTGCTGCTGCAAAAGTTCGGCACTGGCGATCTGAACTGGGGCTATGCGCTGACGATGACGGGCGAGGCCGCCAAAGCGGCGGCGATGCTGCAGCAACTGTTCGATACGGCGCGCGCGCGGCTGGGTGATCAGGACTACTCGGTCGCGGAGTTGCGCGGGTATCTCGCCATCGCGCTTGCCGCGAGCGGGGACCGCGCGGGGGCATCGCGGGAATTCGCAATGGCGGTGCCGGTACTGCTGCAACTTGCGCGCCAGGAGCAGGGCGGCGAAGAAAGCAGCGGTATTGCGCGCGCGCTGCGACTCACGCGCATCCTGGAAGCGTACATTGCACTGCTGACCCAGGGGTCTCCCGGTCAGGAAGCGGTGGCCGAATCGTTCCGTCTTGCCGACGTGGCGCGCGGCAGCCAGGTGCAGCGCGCGTTGAGCTCGAGCGCCACGCGCGCTTCGATCCGCGACCCGCAGTTGGCTGAACTCGCGCGCCGCGAACAGGATGGCCAGCATCGCCTTGGCGTGTTGACGGACCTGGTGAACCGGCTCGCGTCGGCGCCACGCGACCAGCAGTTGCCGAAGGTGGTGGCCGATATGCGTGCCGCGATCGTAGCGTTGCGCAGCGAGCGCGCGCAACTGCGGACCGAAATTGAGCGGCGCTTTCCCGACTATGCCAATCTGATCGACCCCAAGCCCACCACGGTGCGCGAAGCGCAGGCCGCATTGCAGGCGGGCGAGACCCTGATCTCGATCTACGTCGGCGCGGACCAGACTTACGTGTGGGCAGTACCCCGGCAGGGCGAGCCCGTTTTGGCCATGGCACCACTCGGCGAAGCGCAGTTTATCGATATCGTGGGGAGGTTACGCAGGGCGCTCGATTCGGGCGCGACCGGGCTCGCGCAAATACCGAGCTTCGATCTTGCGCGCGGGCAACAGGTCTACGACGCGTTACTCAAGCCGGTGGAGCCCGCGTGGAAGGATGCGCAGAGCCTGTTGATCGTGCCGCACGGTGCGCTGGGGCAGCTTCCATTCGCGCTGTTGCCGACCGGCGCCGCTGCTGAAGCCGGCGGCACCAGCGTCATGTTCGCGCAGTACAAGGCGGTGCCGTGGCTGGTGCGGCGCGTGGCGATCACGCAATTGCCGTCGGTCAACACGCTGGTAACCCTGCGCAAGCTGCCGCCGGGGGATGCGGCGCGACGTGCCTTCGCCGGCTTCGGCGATCCGTACTTCAGCAAGGAGCAGCAAGCGCAAGCGGCTCGTGAAAGCCGCGTGCAACTGGCAAGCGCGGACCTCGGACTGCGTAACCTCGCGATCGCGCGCGTGGAAGCCACGGCGTCGTCGATGGACGGCCTGCCGGCAAGTGAGGCGGGTGCACCACCTTCCGTGGTGGGGAAGCACGTGGCGAATTCATCGACGCTCGCGCAACTGGCCCGCCTGCCCGACACCGCCGATGAAATTCGTGAAATAGCGCAGGCCTTGAAGGCCGACCCTGCACAGGATGTTTTCCTCGGCCAGACGGCGAGCGAGCGCACGGTGAAGCGCATGGATCTGTCGAACCGGCGCGTGATCGCGTTTGCGACCCACGGACTGGTGCCGGGCGATCTCGACGGCTTGACGCAGCCGGCGCTGGCGTTGTCGGCGCCGGCGGTTGCCGACGGCGACGGCGACGGGCTGCTCAGCATGGACGAGATCCTGGCGCTCAAGCTCAACGCCGACTGGGTGGTGCTCTCGGCGTGCAACACTGCGGCGGGCGACGGCGCGGGCAGCGAGGCAGTGTCGGGACTCGGGCGCGCGTTTTTCTACGCCGGCGCGCGAGCGCTGCTGGTTTCCAACTGGCCCGTGGAATCCGTCTCGGCGCGCTTGTTGACCACCGAGTTGTTCCGGCGGCAGATGCAAGACCCGAATCTCACCCGCGCGCAAGCGCTGCGTCAGGCCATGCTCGCGTTAATCGACGGGCCGGGCGCGAGCGACAACAGCGGCAAAATGCGTTACTCCTATGCGCACCCGATGTTCTGGGCGCCGTTCTCGCTGGTCGGAGACGGCGCGAAGTAGGCAACTGTCGCGCTCAGCATCGGTCGGAAACAAAACCAGAAAATTGCGTTTAACCAAGGCCACCCTGTGCGCTTTCGCCGGCATGGTGACCGGTGGCGCTGCCTCGATAGTGGTTCGGCAAATTCTGCCGGTTGACCGTTATAGTCACGAGCGCCGGGATTATGGGATAATTTCAGGTTATCAAAGACACTTTTAACGGCAATCATCATGGCAGCACGCACACTCTACGACAAATTGTGGGACGACCACGTAGTGCAGCAGGACGCGGACGGCACGGCGCTGATTTATGTCGACCGCCACTTGGTGCACGAAGTCACCAGCCCGCAGGCGTACGAGGGCCTCAAAGTCGCCGGCCGCAAGCCGTGGCGCGTGAGCTCCATCGTGGCGACCGCTGACCACAACACGCCGACTCGCAACTGGGACAAAGGCATCACGGAGCCGGTCTCGCGCCTGCAGGTCGAAACGCTCGACGCCAACATCAAGGAGTGGGGCGCGCTTAGCTACTTTCCGTTTTTGCACGAGAAGCAGGGCATCGTGCACGTGATCGGGCCCGAAAACGGCGCGACGCTGCCGGGCATGACGGTGGTGTGCGGCGATTCCCACACCAGCACGCATGGCGCGCTCGGCTGCCTCGCGTTCGGCATCGGCACTTCCGAAGTCGAACACGTGATGGCGACACAGTGCCTGGTGCAGAAAAAAACCAAGGCGATGCAGGTGCTGGTCGAGGGCGAACTGGGCGCAGGCGTCACCGCCAAGGACATCGCGCTGGCGGTGATCGGCAAGATCGGCACCGCGGGCGGCACCGGCTATTCGCTCGAATTTGCAGGCAGCACGATACGCGCGTTGTCGATTGAAGCGCGCCTCACGCTGTGCAACATGGCGATCGAAGCGGGCGCGCGCGCCGGCATGGTCGCCGTCGACGACACGACCATCGAGTACGTAAAAGGGCGGCCGCTCGCGCCCACCGGCGCGATGTGGGACAAGGCCGTCGCGCACTGGCGCACGCTGAAAAGCGACGATGGCGCCAAGTTTGACAAGGTGGTGACGCTCGCCGCGGCCGACATCCAGCCGCAGGTGACTTGGGGCACTTCGCCTGAAATGGTCACGACGATAGGCGGCAAAGTGCCGGACCCCGCGAAGGAAACCGACCCGGTCAAGCGCGAATGGATAGAACGCGCGCTCAAATACATGGGGCTCAAGCCGAACACGGCGATCACCGATATCCAGATCGACAAGGTGTTCATCGGCGCTTGCACCAACTCGCGCATCGAGGATTTGCGTGCGGCGGCTGCGATCGCGCGCGGCCGCAAGGTGGCGGGCAACGTGAAACTCGCAATGGTGGTGCCGGGCTCGGGGCTGGTGAAACGCCAGGCTGAGAAGGAAGGGCTGGACAAGATATTCGTCGAAGCCGGGTTTGAATGGCGCGAGCCGGGTTGCTCGATGTGCCTCGGCATGAACGAAGACCAGCTGTCGCCGGGCGAGCGTTGCGCGTCGACTTCGAACCGCAATTTCGAAGGGCGCCAGGGCGCGGGCGGACGCACGCACCTGGTGAGTCCGGCGATGGCGGCGGCCGCGGCGGTCAGCGGCCACTTCGTCGATGTGCGCACACTTGCTTAGGATTTAACATGGAAAAATTCATTTCGCGTGAAGGTTTGGTGGCGCCGCTCGACCGCGCCAACGTGGACACCGATGCGGTCATTCCCAAGCAGTTCCTGAAATCGATCAAGAAGACCGGTTACGGCCCCAATCTGTTCGACGAGTGGCGTTATCTCGATCACGGCGAGCCGGGCATGGACAATACGAAGCGCCCGCTCAATCCCGATTTCATACTCAATCAGCCGCGTTACCAGGGTGCGCAGATTTTGCTCGCGCGCGAGAATTTCGGCTGCGGCTCTTCGCGCGAGCACGCGCCGTGGGCATTGCTGCAATACGGTTTTCAGGCGGTGATAGCACCGAGTTTCGCCGACATATTTTTCAATAACAGCTTCAAGAACGGTCTTTTGCTGATCCGCATGGACGGCAAGATCGTCGACCGGCTTTTCAAGGAAGCCGCGGCGCAGTCCGGTTATCGACTGGCCATAGATCTCGACGAACAGACCGTGACGACGCCCGGCGGCGAATCGATCAAATTCGACATCGATCCGTTTCGCAAGCATTGCCTGAAGAACGGCCTCGATGAAATCGGCCTGACGCTGGAACACGCCGACAAGATCAAGGCGTTCGAGACCAAACGGCGCGGCGAGCAGCACTGGCTGTTTAATTGACTGAGGGGTGAGGAGTGAAGAATAAGGGAATAAACCCGGTTTTCGTCTCTCGGTGCTGTTTTGCCTTGCGCCTCGCGCCTCACGCCTCACGCCTTTCCCGGCGATGAAGATCGCCGTACTGGCCGGCGACGGCATCGGTCCTGAAATCATCGCGCAGGCGCACAAGGTGCTCGAAGTGCTGCGGCGCGACGGGCTCAAGCTCGAACTCGAAGCGGCGCCGTACGGCGGCGCCGGCTACGACGCGCACGGCGACCCATTGCCCGAGTCCACGTTGAAGCTCGCGCGTGCAGCCGATGCCGTGCTGTGCGGCGCCGTCGGCGGCCCGCAATACGATGCGTTGCCGCGCGAAAAACGTCCCGAGCAGGGTATTCTGCGCATACGCAAGGAATTGCAGCTGTTCGCCAACCTGCGTCCGGCCAAGGTGTTCGAAGAGCTTGCCAGCGCGTCTTCGTTGAAGCCCGAGCTGGTTGCCGGTCTCGATATCCTGATTTTGCGCGAATTGACGGGCGACATCTATTTCGGCGAACCGCGCGGGCGGCGCACCAATGCGCGCGGCGAACGCGAAGGTTACGACACCATGTTGTATTCCGAGTCCGAGATACGGCGCATCGCGGACGTGGGTTTTCAGGCGGCGATGAAGCGCGGCAAAAAGCTGACTTCGGTCGACAAGGAAAACGTTCTAGAAACGAGCCGCTTCTGGCGCGAAATCGTCAAGGACGTCGCCAAAAAATATCCGCAGGTCGAGTTGTCGCACATGTACGTCGACAACGCGGCGATGCAGCTCGTGCGCAATCCCAAGCAGTTCGACGTCATCGTCACCGGCAACATGTTCGGCGATATCCTGTCGGACGAAGCGTCGATGCTGACCGGCTCTATCGGCATGCTGCCGTCTGCTTCGCTCGATGCGAACAACAAGGGTTTGTACGAGCCGGCGCACGGTTCCGCGCCCGATATCGCCGGTAAAAATCTGGCGAATCCGCTGGCGACGATATTGTCGGCTGCGATGATGTTGCGCTACACGTTCAATGAAGAAGAAGCCGCCAAGCGCATCGAGGCGGCGGTAAAGAAGGTCCTTGGCCAGGGTTATCGCACCGCCGACATCTACGAGACCGAAATGCGGCGCGTCGGGACCATAGAGATGGGCGATGCGGTCGTCGCCGCGATGCAGTGATACGTCAACCCCGGCGATGCATGCAACGTTAGGATTTATTTAAGTAATGCAATCATGATGCGTACAGGTTTTGTCGGATGGCGGGGGATGGTCGGTTCGGTGCTGATGCAACGCATGCAGGCCGAGCGTGACTTCGACCTCATAGAGCCGTTTTTTTTCACGACTTCGCAGGTCGGCGGCAAAGGTCCCGCCATCGGCCGGGACATCGAACCGCTCAAGGATGCGAGTTCCGTCGATGCGTTGAAAGCGATGGATGTCATCATCACCTGCCAGGGCGGCGAATACACGACGGCGATGTATCCGCAATTGCGCGCGGCGGGCTGGCAAGGCTATTGGATAGACGCGGCCAAGACGCTGCGCATGAAAGACGATGCGGTCATTATTCTCGACCCCGTCAACATGCCTGTCATCAAGAACGCGCTGACCAAGGGCATCCGCAATTACATCGGCGGCAATTGCACCGTGAGCTGCATGCTGATGGGCCTGCACGGCCTGTTCCAGCACGATCTCGTCGAGTGGATGACATGCATGACGTACCAGGCTGCGTCGGGCGGCGGCGCGCAGCACATGCGCGAACTGCTGACCCAGTTCGGCCTGGTCCATACCGAGGTCAAAGACCTGCTGGCCGACCCGGCTTCGGCCATTCTGGAAATAGACCGCAAGGTGCACGCCAGCCAGACGGGCGGCGCGCTGCCGATGGAAAATTTCCGCGGCGTGCCGCTCGCTGGCAACCTGATTCCGTGGATAGACCAGGACATGGGCAACGGCATGTCGCTCGAAGAATGGAAAGGCGGCGCCGAGACCAACAAGATACTCGGGCGCGGCGACGCCTTCGGCACGCCGGTAACGCCGGTCGAGAGCCTGTGCGTGCGCGTCGGTGCGATGCGCTGCCACAGCCAGGCGCTGACCATCAAGTTGAAGCGGGACGTCCCGCTCGACGAGATAGCCGGCATGCTGGCATCGGCCAATGAATGGGTGCGCGTCGTGCCCAATCAGCGCGAGCGGTCCGAGCGCGAATTGACGCCTGCCGCGGTCACTGGGCAAATGCATATTCCGGTCGGGCGTTTGCGCAAACTGGCGATGGGCGGCGACTATCTGTCCGCATTCACCGTTGGAGACCAGTTGCTATGGGGCGCCGCCGAACCTTTGCGCCGCATGTTGCGCATATTGTTGGAACGCTAGTCAGTGCCTGCATACTTGGCGGCAGGCATTAAAAAAAGCGACCAAAACGCCGGATTCCAGGCATTTATCCACAGGGTTGAATGGGTGGTCTCTGGTAAAATAATGATTATCGGCTAGCCAATAGATTCATAAGGTTAGAGGCAAGGTTAGCTTGCAACCCTAACTATTTGATGTTAATTTACTTGTTGCAGAAAATAACAAAAGGTTGGGCCGTGCGCAAAATCCCATATAAAACATGGTTATGGGCAGGAGTTTTCCTGCTGTACCCGTGGGTTGCCCATGCGGCCGGCTTGGGCAAATTCACCGTTTTGTCGTCATTGGGTCAGCCGCTGTCGGCGGAAATCGATCTGGTGTCTGTGCAAAAGGACGAATTAGCCACACTGACGGCACGCCTTGCTTCGCCCGAAGCATTTCAGCAAGCCAACATGCAGTACAGCCCGGCCCTGATCGGCGTGCGCCTGAGCATAGAGCGGCGCGCCGACGGCAAGCCCTATATCAAAATGACTTCGAGCCGCGCGATCAACGAGCCTTTTCTGGGCGTGCTGATCGAGTTGAGTTGGGCACAAGGACGCCTGCTGCGCGAATACACGGCGCTGATCGATCCGCCGGGATATACGCCGACTGCGCCTGCCCCTGTGCGGCCGCCGGTTGCGGCTGCGACACCAGTCGCGCCGTCTGCGGCGCCCGAGACCAAGGCGATTGCGCCAACGCCGCCGCCGCCGCAGCCTGAAGCGGTTGCCGCCGCGCCTGCGCCGAAAGCGCCGGCCGGCAAAGCGGCGCCTTCACCAGCGCCCGCGAAGGCCGCCGCCTCTGAATACGCGGTCAAACGCGGCGATACGCTCGCCAAGATCGCCGCCAGCGTCAAGCCCGAAGGCGTGACTCTCGATCAGATGCTGGTCACGCTCTACCGCAATAATACGGATGCATTCGCCGGCAACATGAACCGGTTGAAGACCGGCAAGATCCTGCGCGTGCCGGAAAAAGAAAGCATCGCCGAAACGGCGCCGGCCGCGGCGACCAAAGAAGTTCGCGTGCAGGCCTCGAATTGGAATGCTTATCGCGCCAAGCTGGCGGACGCCGCAGGCACTACGCCGGCGCAGGAATCGACCAAGTCGGCGGCGAGCGGCAAGATTACAGCCGCCGAGGACAAAGCGGCGGGCAAAGAAGCGCCCAAAGAAGTGCTGAAACTGACGAAGGGCGACGCAGCCGCGCCAGGCAAGGCCGGCAGCGGCAAACCGGCTTCGGCCAAAGAGCGCCTGCGCATGATGGAAGAAGAGGCAACGGCGCGCGAGAAATCGCTGGCCGAAGCCAACGAACGCGTCGCGCAGCTCGAAAAGAATATCAAGGACATGCAGCGCCTGCTCGAACTTAAAGGTACGGTGCCGGGCGCGAAACCGGCCGTAACTCCGCCGCCTGCGAAGGCTGAGGCGAAAGGCGAAGCAACTAAAGCGCCGCCGCCCGCCCCCGCCAAAGCGGAACCGCCGAAGGCAGAGGCAGCGAAGATGGAGCCGCCGAAAGACGCCGGCAAAGCCCCTGTCGAACCGCCCAAAGCCGATCAAAAAGCGGACCAGAAAGCTGTGCCGCCGGTAGTGGAGCCGCCAAAAGGCGAAGCACTTAAAGGCGATGCGCCGAAAGCCGATATGGCCAAAGGCGAAGCGCCCAAGGCCGATACGCCGAAAGCCGAGCCGGCACCTAAACCGAAACCCAAGCCGGTACCTCCCCCTGTCGTGGCGGAGCCGAGCCTGGTGGATCAGATCATCAGCGCAGCCACCGATCCCATTTATCTGGCCGGTGGTCTCGGCGGACTTGCGGTGCTAGGCGGCGGTGCCTTCTGGTTCGCGCGCCGCCGGCGTGCGCAGGACGGCGATGGCGGCGGTAAAGCCCCGAAAACCGCGCCGACGATTGCCAAACCTGGCGCAGCGCCCGCTACGGCGATGACGGCTTCGCCGGTGATGAGTCCCGCGGTCGCAGGCAGCGATGACGTCGACCCACTGGCGGAAGCCGACCTCTACCTCAACTTCGGCCGCGATGCGCAGGCCGAAGAAGTGCTGAAAGAAGCGCTCGAGAAAAATCCGCAACATGAAGAAGCGCAGCTCAAGTTGCTGCAGATTTACGCCGCGCGCAAGGACAAGGGAGAATTCGAGAAAATCGCCAGCAAGCTGCACACGCAAACGGCGGGCGTTGGCGACAACTGGCTCAAAGCAGCCGGCATGGGCTATGCGTTCGATCCTGAAAATGCGCTCTACGAAGCCGGCAAGTCGGCGCCAGCGGCCGCGGCACCGGCGGTTGGCGGCGGGATCCCAGGTACCGACCTAGACTTCGATCTCGAGTTGGCGCCGGGCGCGGGCGGCCCAACCAAGACCGACGTGGCGCTGGACAGCGGCGAGAAGACCATGATGATGCGCCCCGGCGAATTGGCGGCGGGCGCCTCAGGGCTGCCGCCCGACCCGGAAATGCACGATATCACCCAGGATTCGGTTTCCGCCAAAGCGTTTACCGAAGCGGCATCGCCCGACTTCACGCTGAACGTTCCTGCCGGCGCGGCTCCTGCAACCATGACCGACATTACGGTTGGTCCGGGCGGCGAAAACGACATGACCAAGACCAATGTCACCGGCGACTCCGCGGTGCCGATGGCCAGCGTGATCGATTTCAATTTTGATGCGACGGCTGCGGCGGACGCACCCGCCAAGCCGGCCGAACCCGCTGACTTCAAGCACGACAGCACGGTAGTTATCAGCCCGGAAAATCAGGACAATGCCGCCGGCCTCACGATGGATTTCGACATCGCCGGCGCGGCGCCTGCCGCACCGGTCGGCACCAGTTCGGTGGTGCCGCTCGACCCCGATTTCAAACTCGACCTCGGCGGTGACGTAACGATGGCGCCGGGCAGCGCTCCGGCCATTCCCCCTCTCGACATTCCAGATATCAAGCTTGACGATATCAGCCTCAACCTCGACGACGCGCCCAAAGCGGACGCCGCGGCCGGGGCTGGCGCCAAGGACGATCATTGGTACGATGTGCAAACCAAATTCGATCTGGCCAAGGCTTACCAGGAAATGGGCGACAAGGACGGTGCGCGCGAAATCCTGCAGGAAGTCATCAAAGAGGGCGACGCGGCGCAGCAGACGGAAGCGAAGCAACTGCTCAACTCTCTCGGTTGACGCAAGGCAGCGGAGGGCTGGCGAAACGTTGCGCCGGTTCAACTGCTCGAGATCATGGACTGGCTGCGCTACGGTGCGGCCAGTTTTATTTTGGAGATTGAAATCCTGCGATGAGAATCGCGCTCGGCATCGAGTACAACGGCGCCACGTTTTGCGGCTGGCAGACCCAGCCGTCGGGATGCGCCGTGCAGGACGCGCTCGAGCGCGCGCTGGCCGCGATTGCAGGCGAAAAAATCGCGACCATCTGCGCGGGGCGCACGGATGCCGGCGTGCACGCGCTGGCGCAGGTGGTGCATTTCGACTGTAACGTCGAGCGTCCCGCCTCGGCGTGGGTGCGCGGCACCAATACATCGATGCCGTCCGGCGCGGCGGTGACGTGGATGCAGCCGGTGGCGGCGGACTTCAGCGCGCGTTATTCCGCGCGGGAGCGCAGCTACCGTTACGTGCTGTTCAACCATGCAGTGCGGCCGGCGCTGAATCAGGGGCGGGTCGCCTGGTGTCATGCACCGCTCGATATTGCGCGTATGAGCGCTGCGGCCACGCAACTGCTGGGCGAGCACGATTTCAGCGCGTTTCGCTCCGCCGAGTGCCAGGCGAAATCGCCGGTACGCGATTTGCGGCGCCTGGCCATACGCCGCAGCGGCGACTACATCGTGTTCGACCTTGCAGCCAATGCGTTTCTGCATCACATGGTGCGCAACATCGTCGGCAGCCTCGTCTACGTGGGCAACGGCAAGCATGAGCCGGCGTGGCTGGCGGATGTGCTGGCAAGCGGCGATCGCGCGTTGGCGGCGCCGACGCTGGAGGCGGCGGGGCTCTATCTTGCGCACGTGAGCTATGATGCGAAATGGGGTTTGCCCGCGCTCGCGCGCCGGGCGTGGTTTGAAGAGATCTGATCGAATCTATGGCGACAGCAGTCAAAATTTGCGGCATTACGCGGCGCGCTGATGCGCAGGAAGCGGCGCGCCTGGGCGCGCACGCGCTCGGTTTCGTTTTTTATGCCAAAAGTCCGCGCAACATCGCCAACGAGCGCGCCGCGGAAATCGTCAAAGCAGTGCCGCCATTCGTCACGACAGTCGGGCTGTTCGTCAATCCGGCGGTGCGCGAAGTCGAAAACGTATTGAAGGAAGTGCCGCTCGATCTGCTGCAGTTTCACGGCGAGGAACCAGCCGACTTTTGCGCGCAGTTTGGCGTCCCTTATATCAAGGCGGTACGCGTCAAGGCAGGGCTTGATTTGTTACAATACGCGCAGCTTTACGGTGCTGCGCGCGGCCTGCTGCTCGACGCTTTCGTCGATGGCACGCATGGCGGCACCGGCACGGCGTTTGACTGGAATCTCATTCCGCGCGGCCTGCCGCTGCAGGTGATATTGTCTGGCGGGCTGAATCCCGCCAACGTCGCAGCAGCGATACGCCGTGTCGCGCCATGGGCGGTTGACGTCAGTTCGGGTGTCGAAGCAAGTCCCGGTATCAAAGACCCGCAAAAAATCGCGGCATTCATGAAAGAGGTGCGCAGTGCAGATGTATGACTTGCCCGACGATAACGGACATTTCGGCCCGTACGGCGGCGTGTTCGTGGCCGAAACGCTGATCCAGGCGCTGGATCAGCTGAAGGCCGAGTACGAGCATTACCGCAATGACCCGGTGTTCCGCGCCGAGTTCGAATACGAACTCAAACATTACGTCGGCCGGCCGAGCCCCGTCTACCACGCGAAACGCTGGTCCGAGCATTTCGGCGGCGCGCAGGTATATCTCAAGCGTGAAGACCTCAATCACACCGGCGCGCACAAGATCAACAACACGGTTGGCCAAGCGCTGCTCGCCAAGCGCATGGGCAAGCCGCGCGTGATCGCCGAGACCGGCGCGGGCCAGCATGGGGTGGCCACGGCGACCGTCGCCGCGCGCTACGGCATGAAGTGCGTGGTCTACATGGGATCCGAAGACATCCAGCGCCAGGCGCAGAACGTCTATCGCATGAAACTGCTGGGGGCAACCGTGGTGCCGGTCGAGTCCGGCTCCAAGACACTGAAAGACGCGCTCAATGAAGCGATGCGCGACTGGGTCACCAATGTGACCGATACTTTCTACATCATAGGCACGGTCGCCGGTCCGCACCCTTATCCGATGATGGTGCGCGACTTCCAGTCGGTGATCGGCATCGAGGCCAAGTGGCAGATGCTGGAAATGGCCGGGCGCCAGCCGGATGCGGTGCTCGCGTGCGTGGGCGGCGGCTCGAACGCGATGGGATTGTTTTACCCGTATATCGGAGAAGAAAAAGTGCGCATAGTAGGCGTCGAGGCGGCAGGCCACGGACTTGAGACCGGCAAGCATGCGGCAACTTTGAGCGCGGGCAAACCTGGCGTGCTGCACGGCAACCGCACCTACCTGCTGCAGGACGACAACGGCCAGATCATAGAAACGCATTCGATATCGGCGGGCCTCGATTATCCGGGTGTCGGACCTGAGCACGCCTGGTTGAAAGACAGCGGCCGCGCGGAATACGTGTCGGTGACCGATGATGAAGCGCTAAAAGCGTTTCACGACCTGTGCCTGCTGGAGGGCATCATCCCGGCGCTCGAATCGAGCCACGCGCTCGCTTACGCGGCGAAAATGGCGCCGCGCATGAAGAAAGAACAGATCCTGCTGGTCAATTTGTCGGGCCGCGGCGACAAGGACATGCATACGGTGGCCGAGAAGTCCGGCCTGAAGTTCTAGTCACAATGTCGAGAATCGCCCCCACCTTCGCCGCGCTCGCAAAGCAAAATCGCAAGGCGTTGATTCCCTTTGTCACCGCCGGCGATCCTGATCCGGCGATGACGGTACCGTTGATGCACGCGCTGGCCGCGGCCGGCGCCGATGTGATCGAACTGGGTGTGCCTTTTTCGGACCCGATGGCCGATGGTCCGACCATACAGCGCGCGAGCGAACGCGCATTGAAGCACGGTACATCGCTGAAGAACGTGCTCGAGTTCACCGCCGAATTCCGTCTGACCAATACCGCAACGCCCGTCGTGCTCATGGGTTATGCCAACCCGATCGAAGCGATGGGCTGCGAAAAATTCGCCGATGCGGCGCTTGCCGCAGGGGTCGATGGCGTGCTGGTGGTCGATTACCCGCCACACGAAGCAGCACAGCTTGCTGAATTGCTGTCGGCGTGCAAGATAGACACCATATTCCTGCTGTCGCCGACTTCGACCGAGTCGCGCATCAAGGAAGTCGCGCGCTACGCCAGTGGCTATATCTACTATGTTTCGTTACGCGGCGTGACCGGCGCCGCCAACCTCGACGTCAGCGAGGTCGCAAAAAAAATGCCCGAGATTCGCGCTCACATCAAGCTGCCGATCGGCGTCGGCTTCGGCATACGCGATGCAGAAACGGCGCGGGCGGTGGCGCAAGTCGCCGACGCGGTGGTCATCGGTAGCCGGCTGGTGCAGGAAATCGAAGCCAGCCCGCGCGACAAGGCGCTGGACAACATCTCGATTCTGGTTAAGGATATCCGCAGTGCAATCGACCGCTAGAAGGCTAACGCCATGAGTTGGTTGAAAAAACTGCTGCCGCCCAAGATCAACCGCGACGGCGGCAGCCCGAAAAAAAACGTCCCCGAAGGGCTGTGGAGCAAGTGCGACGCCTGTGAGGCGGTGCTCTACCGCACCGACCTCGAAAAAAACCTCTACGTATGTCCGAAATGCAATCACCATAACCGGCTGTCGGCGCGCGAGCGCCTGGATTCCCTGCTCGATCCGGAAGGCCGCTACGAGATCGGCTACGAAGTGCTGCCGGTCGACACGCTCAAGTTCAAGGACAGCCGGCGCTATACCGAGCGTCTGGACGAAGCGCGCAAGGAGACCGAGGAAGACGACGCGCTGATCGTCATGCAGGGCAGCATCAAGACCATACCGCTGGTTGCCGCGGTGTTCGAATTCAGATTCCTCGGCGGTTCCATGGGTTCGGTGGTCGGCGAGCGTTTCGTGCGCGGCGTGCAGGTGTGCCTCGAGCAGAAACTGCCGTTCGTGTGTTTTACGGCGAGCGGCGGCGCGCGCATGCAGGAAGGCCTGCTGTCGCTGATGCAGATGTCGAAAACCTGCGCCGCGCTCACCCAACTCGGCGCCGAAAAACTGCCGTTCATCTCGGTGCTGACCGATCCGACCATGGGCGGCGTGTCGGCGAGCTTTGCGCTGATCGGCGACGTGGTTTTCGCGGAACCCAAGGCGCTGATCGGTTTTGCCGGTCCGCGCGTAATCGAGCAGACGGTTCGCGAAACGCTGCCGGAAGGCTTTCAGCGCTCGGAATTCCTGCTCGAGCACGGCGCCATCGATCTGATCGTCGACCGGCGCGAAATGCGCGACAAGCTGGCGAGCGTCATCACGCTGCTGCAAAAGCTGCCAGCGGCAGCCTGACCGTTTCAACGAGGGCGCCAATTCTCCGTGGATAAAACTGCGCCGCGCACGCTTGCGCAGTGGCTGGCTTACCTCGAGCAACTGCATCCGCAGGCGATTGCAATGGGCCTCGACCGTGTGTCGCAGGTTGCGCAGGCTTTGGGGCTCTCTCCCGAATTTGCAGTCATCACCGTCGGCGGCACCAACGGCAAGGGCTCGTGCTGCGCGATGCTCGAAGCCATGCTGCTGCACGCCGGCTACCATGTCGGTTGCTATACGTCGCCGCATCTGTTGCGCTACAACGAACGCGTGCGTATCGGCGGCCGTGAAATTGAAGACGAGGTTTTGTGCCGCGCATTTGAACGCATTGAGGCGGCGCGTGGCGACACTTCGCTGACGTATTTCGAGTTCGGCACGCTGGCGGCGGTCATGGCGTTTGGCGAAGCGGGGGTTGATGTCGCCATACTCGAAGTCGGGTTGGGCGGCCGGCTCGACGCCGTCAATGTATTCGATGCGGACTGCGCGCTGGTTGCTAGCGTGGATCTCGACCACCAGGATTACCTGGGGGATACGCGCGAGGCGATCGGCCTGGAAAAAGCGGGCATCTTCCGCGCTGGCCGGCCGGCGGTCTGCGCCGATGCGGAGCCGCCGGCAGCGCTGGTCGCGCATGCGCGCGAAATCGGCGCCGATTTGATGGTGATCGACCGTGATTTTGGCTACGTAGCCAAGCCGCAGCAGTGGCGTTACTGGGGGCCGGGCGGCAAGCGCCATGGCCTGCCGTATCCGGCGCTGCGCGGGGCATTCCAGCTCGGCAATGCTGCCGCCTGCCTGACGGCGCTCGACTGCCTGCGCGGGAACCTGCCGGTTACCGCGCAGGATGTCCGCGGCGGATTGCTGCAGGCGGAAGTGGCGGGGCGCTTCCAGGTGTTGCCTGGGCAGCCGCAGGTCATTCTAGACGTCGCGCACAATCCACATGCGGCGCGCGCTCTGGCGGCCAATCTGGCGAGTATGCCGGCCGGCGGCAGGACGCTGGCGGTATGCGCGATGTTCAAAGACAAGGACATCGCCGGCGTCGTGGCTGCGATCCGTCCGTACATCACCGATTGGCTGGTGGCAGACGCCGAAGGCGCGCGCGGCGCCAGCGCGGCGCAGCTCGCTGCAGTGTTGGCGCACTCGGGTGCGAGCGCACCGGTGGCGCAATATTCAAATGTAGCCGCAGCCTGGCATGCCGCCTGTAATTTGGCGGCCGATAATGATAAAATCATCGTTTTCGGATCGTTTCTTACCGTTGCCGCGGTGATGCGGGAGCGGCAGCGCAGGTAAAAACTCCGGACCGACATGGCGAAATCGATTAGCGAAGAAGAACTGCAACTCAGAAAACGCGCGCGCCGCCGCCTGGTCGGCGCGATAGCCCTGGTAACCATCATCGCCGTGTTCCTGCCGATGGTGCTCGATCATGAGCCCAAACCGGTCAGCCAGGACGTCAGCATCAAGATCCCCTCGCCGGATTCCAGCGCGTTTACCTCCAAGATCGTGCCGGTAGTCCCGGCCGCGAAACCCGCACCGGATGCTCCGAAGCCAGAAGCGCCGGCAACAGCGGAACCCGCCGCCCCGCCGCCCCCTGTCAAATCAGAAGCGCCCAAGGTCGCCGCGCCTGCGAAGTCCGAGCCGCCGAAGGTCGCGGCAGTTGCGCCGGCTGCGAAACCCGTAGTGCCGCCCGCGAACGATACCGAAGCCGCCCCGCCCAAGAAGTCTGCGCCCGAGAAAGCGGTGGCACCCGCCAAACCAGTTGTCGCCGAGAAGCCGAAGGTCGCGGAAAAAGCGAAGCCCGTGGAAAAAATAAAACCTGCCGCCAAAGGTGTTGCGGGTTACGTTGTGCAGGTGGCGGCGCTCAACGATCCGGACAAGGCGAAGCAGATGCGCGACCAGATCGCGGCTGCCGGCGTCAAGTCCTACACCGAGGTGGTGCCGACGGCCAAGGGCAATGTAACGCGCGTGCGCGCGGGCCCGTTTGGGTCGCGCGGCGATGCCGAAAAAGCGCGCGACAAGTTGAAGGGCATGGGGCTGGCCGGCAACGTTATTCCGAAATGACCTGGTTCGATTACACGGTCATCGCAATCGTTGGCATATCGATCCTGATGAGCGTCATTCACGGCCTGGTGCGCGAGCTGCTGGCGCTCGCATCGTGGGTGGTGGCGTTCGTGGTGGCGCAGATCTTTTCGGCGAATGTCGCATCACTGCTGCCCGCGGCGCTGGAGAACCCGTCGTTGCGCCTGCTGGCCGGGTTTTTGGGCGTGTTTTTTGCGGTATTGATAGCGATGACGCTGCTGGCGATGGCGTTGTCGGGATTGATCAAGGCTGCCGGGCTTGGTTTCGCGGACCGCGCGCTGGGCGCGGTTTTCGGGCTGGTGCGCGGTTTGGCGATAGTGGTGATTGCGGTATTGCTGGCCGGGCTGACCGCGCTGCCGCGGGATCCGGCGTGGCAGCAGGCGTTGTTCAGCGGACCGCTGGTAAATTTGGCCAGTTGGGTTAAAGTCTGGCTGCCTGACGATATGGCGAAGCACATCAACTACGGGTAAGGATTGTTATGTGCGGCATACTTGGCGTGGTAGCGAAAAACGCGGTCAACCAGGTCCTCTACGACGGGCTGCTGGTGCTGCAGCACCGCGGCCAGGATGCTGCCGGTATCGTGACCGCCGAAGGCGCCACCTTCCATATGCACAAGGGCGGCGGCATGGTGCGCGACGTGTTCCGCACGCGCAACATGCGCGGCCTGCTCGGCGCCTGCGGCATCGGGCACACGCGTTACCCGACTGCCGGCTCAGCCTGGTCGGCCGCCGAATCGCAGCCGTTTTACGTCAATTCCCCGTTCGGCATCGTGCTCGGGCACAACGGCAACCTGACGAACACGGACCAGCTGAAAAGCGACCTGTTTCGCCAGGACCTGCGGCACGTCAATACGAATTCGGATTCCGAAGTACTTCTGAATGTTCTCGCCCACGAACTGCAGGAGGGTGCCGCCAATTACAAACTCGACCCGGCGACGATTTTTGCCGCGGTGTCGGGCGTGCATCGGCGTGTACGTGGCGCGTATGCGGTGGTAGCGATGATTGCCGGCTACGGTCTGCTCGCGTTTCGCGATCCCTACGGCATACGCCCGTTGGTCTACGGCAAGATGGAGACCGAGCATGGCACCGAGTATCTGGTGTCGTCGGAGTCGGTGGCGCTCGACGCACTGGGTTACGAACTGGTGCGCGACATTGCGCCCGGCGAAGCCATCTTCATCGACGAAGACGGCCATTTTTACGCGCAGCAGTGCGCGCTGAACCCGACGCTCAATCCCTGCCTGTTCGAGTACGTGTACCTGGCGCGGCCGGATTCGGTGATGGACGGCATCTCGGTCTACGAGACGCGTTTGCGCATGGGCGAGAGCCTCGGCGACAAAATCAAGCGCAACTTTTCCCAGCTCGACATCGACGTGGTGATCCCGATCCCGGATTCCAGCCGTCCCGCCGCCATGCAACTCGCCAACCGGCTCAACCTT